>NZ_JRJY01000080.1:218134-235913 GCF_000801015.1 Aeromonas sp. ZOR0001
TCGCCCTCTTCCCCGGCCCGCAGGCAAGCGGCGGCAACAACTTCGTCGAGCCGGGCTTTGCCGATGCCATCAAGGGGAGCGCCATCAAGCTGGTCACCACCGAGCGCGGCGACAACAGCCGGGAAATCCAGCGCACGCTGGTGCAGCAGACGCTGGCCCGCTATCCCGACCTCGACTATCTGGTGGGAGGCGCCATCGCCGCCGAAGTGGCGGTCAACGAGCTGGCGCAGCACCATCTCGACAGGCCTCAGGTGCTGAGCACCTACTTCAGCCACGGGGTACAGCGAGGCCTCCGCCGGGGGAAGATCCTCGCCGCCAACAGCGATCAGATGCGGCTGCAGGGGCGCCTTGCGGTCGCTCAGGCGGTCTGCCTGCTGCAACACCCTGATGCCAGTGCCGAACAGTGTCCGCGGGTGATGGGGCCACCCATTCTGACGCTGTCTGCACCGCTGGCCGACCCCGCCGATTCCCTCTCGGAGGGCGCTTTTCGCCCCGTCTATCGGGTCGAATAGCCGTTCCAAATCCGATTAGCACACTCAAGGAGAAGAGATGAAAGAGTTACATGCCAGCTGCCTGTGCGGCGCCGTCGCCCTGACCCTGCCGGATCAGTTCGACTATATGGGGAACTGCCACTGCAGCGAATGCCGCAAGTTTTCAGGGGGAGATTATGCCTCGGTCGGCGGACTGGATGGCAACAAGGTCACCATAGTGAAGGGGGAAGAGGCCATCGGCCGCTACCGGAAATCGGCAGAGACCACCCTCGCCTTCTGTCGTCACTGCGGCTCCAGCCTGTTCAGCCAGAAGAGCAGCAGCGGCAAGATCAATCTGCGGTTGGGGATACTGGACGATGTGCCAAGCCAGCGGCCCGCGTTTCACATCTTTGTCGGCTCCAAGGCGCCCTGGCACCAGATTGGCGACGACTGCCCGCAATTTGATACCCGCCCGCCGGTCTGATACCCGGTCAAACAGGCCAGGGCCACCGCAACGGGGTCAGGAGGCTATCTCGCCGGCAAACAGATAGCCTTCACCATGGACGGTGACAAACAGCTGGGGATCCCGTGGATCCGCTTCCATCTTGCCGCGCAGCCGCCGGATCAACACATCTATGGTGCGATCGCTCGGGCCATCGCCGCGATGGCTGATGAGGGTCAGGATCCGCTCCCGACTGAGCACCCGCCCGGCATGGGCGACAAAAGCCACCAGCACTTCATATTCAGCCTTGGTCAGGCGCACCGGCACTCCGTCCTTGCTGAGCTGGCGACGGGGGATGTCAAAACGCCAAGGGCCGAAGCGCACCGCATCGTCAGCCACCGCAGGCTCGCTCGGCGCGGTGGCCGCCAGCGAGATCCGCCACAGCAGATTCTTGACCCGCACCAGCAACTCCCGTAGCTCGAACGGCTTGGTGACATAGTCGTCAGCCCCCATCTCGAGGCCGACAATCCGGTCCACCGCATCGCTGCGGCCGGTGACCAGAATGATCCCCACCGTGCTGCGCGCCCGCAATTCACGGGTCAGCAGCAGACCATCTTCCCCCGGCAGGTTGATATCCAGCATCACTAGATCGACCGTTTGTTCCGCCAGCACGGCGCGCATCTCCTGGCCGTTTTCGACCGCCGTCACCCGATAGCCCTCCCGCTCGAAATAGCCGGTCAGCTTCTCGCGGGTAACCGCATCATCTTCAACAACCAGAATGTGGTAGCTCATGGGCAGGATTCACGATGGTCGACAAGGGAGGATTATTCTATTCACATTTTGTCATAAATACCCCTATTTCATTAATTTGTGGCGGCAGCCCTGTTCACAACGCCTCCCTATCATGGCTCCCATCAAAAAAGTGATGTGAGAGAGCATGATGAAAAAACTGTGGCACTTCCTGCGCACCCCCAGCCGTCGCTGGTCGGTACTGGCGCTGCTTCTGGTGGGCGTCGGCGTCACCCTCGCGGGCACCGTCGGCCTGCACTACGGCTTTGAGAAAACCAGCAGCCTCGAATTCTGTATCTCCTGCCACTCCATGAAAGACACCGTCTATCCGGAGTACAAGGAGTCAATCCACTTCAAGAATGCCTCAGGGGTACAGGCGGTCTGTACCGACTGTCACCAGCCGAAGGACTTTGTCGGCAAGGTGGCCCGAAAGATGGAGGCGGCCAACGACCTCTATCAGGAGTACATAGGCCACAGCATCGACACCCAGGAGAAGTTCGAGGACCGGCGCCTGCATCTGGCCGAGAAGGTGTGGGCACGGATGAGCAGCCAGAACTCCAAGACCTGCAAGTCCTGCCACAGCTACGACAACATGGATCACGCCAAGCAGTCCCCGGCGGCTGCGCTGGCGATGAAAGATGCGGCGGCGAAGAACATGAACTGCATCGAGTGCCACAAAGGCATCGCCCACGAACTGCCCAACATGGCGGGGGGCTTCCGGGCCACTTACGCCACCCTGGTCAACGACGCGCAAGAGGCGCCAGCCGCCGAGACCCTCTACAACCTGGGTGAAAAAGATCTCTATGCCAGCGAACAGAGCAGCGACCCGGTCGGCAAACTGCTGCCCGCCTCCCGCATCGACGTCGTAGACCGCAGCGGCGATCGCCTCAAGGTGACCATCGAAGGGTGGCGCGAGAGCGATGGCAAGGGCCGGGTGCTGAGCGAATACATGGGCAAGCGGGTCTTCGTCGCCACCATCCGTGACGAACTGAAAGCGAGCGAGAAAGTGCTCAAACAGGAGACCGACAACGCCACCCATATCAAGTGGGAACAGGTTCAGGTGCAGGCCTGGGTCGATGGCAAGGGCTTTGAGTCCTCGCTCAAGCCGATCTGGGATTACGCTGGCGAGATGTACAAATCCACCTGCAACTCCTGCCACGGCGCGCCGGATCCCGCTCACTTCACTGCCAACGGCTGGATTTCGGGACTCAAGGCGATGTCTGCCTACTATCGCCTGAGCAAGGAAGAGGAGCGCACCCTGCTCAAATACCTGCAAAACCATGCCGCCGATACCGGTGGTCAGGGCAGCCACTAAGTCCGGATTCGAAAGAGGAATAACAAGATGATCAATATTTCCCGTCGTGGTTTTCTGGGTGGCTTGCTGGCCAGCGGTGCCTCTGCCCTGATCGGCCCCTCCCTGCTCGGTCGTGCCGTGATGGCCGCCGAGTCTGGCGACAAGCTGGTGCAGTCCGGCTCCCACTGGGGCGCCTTCCGTGCCCGGGTGGTCGATGGGCGCTGGGTCGAGACCCTGCCGTTCGAGCATGACAAGCACCCCACCGACATGCTCAAGGCCTTGAGTGAGGTGGTCTACAACCCCTCCCGCATCCGCTACCCCATGGTGCGGCTGGACTGGCTGCGCAAGGGGCACCAGTCCGACACCAGCGAACGCGGCCAAAACCGCTTCGTGCGGGTCACCTGGTCCCAGGCGCTGGACTTCTTCTATCACGAGCTGGAGCGGGTGCAGAAGACCTATGGCCCGAGCGCCCTCTATGCCGGCCACTCCGGCTGGCAGTCGGTGGGCAAGCTGCATTCCGCTGGCGCCATGCTGGGGCGCGCCATGAACCTGCACGGCACCTATCTGGCCAAGGCCGGTGACTACTCCACCGGTGCCGCCCAGGTGATCCTGCCCCACGTGGCGGGCGCCATGGAGGTGTATGAGCAGCAGACCTCCTGGCCGCTGGTGCTGGAACACAGCAAGACCATCGTCATCTGGGGCTCCGATCCCATCAAGAACCTGCAGGTGGGCTGGCTGGTGCCGGATCACAGCGTCTACGACTACTGGGCACAGCTGAAAGAGAAGGTGGCCAAGGGCGAGATCCGGGTGATCAGTGTCGACCCGGTCAAATCCAAGACCCAGAAGTACCTCAATTGCGATCAGGTGACCCTGAATCCGCAAACCGACGTGCCGCTGATGCTGGGCATCGCCCACACCCTCTACAGCGAGAAGCGCCACGACGAGGCGTTCCTGAAGAACTACACCACCGGCTTTGACAAGTTCCTGCCCTACCTGCTGGGCACCAGCGATGGTCAGGTGAAGGATGCCGAGTGGGCCGCGGCCATCTGTGGCGTCCCTGCCGAGACCATCCGCGAGCTGGCCCGCGCCATGAGCAGCGGCCGCACCCAGCTTATCGGCGGCTGGTGTGTACAGCGCATGCACCACGGCGAGCAGTACGCCTGGATGCTGGTGGTACTGGCCTCGATGATTGGCCAGATCGGCCTGCCGGGGGGCGGTTACGGCTTTGGCTGGCACTACAACGGAGCGGGCACCATCACCTCCAGCGGCCCCATTATGTCCGGTTTCAGCTCGGTCATCCCCGGCGTTAAACCACTCCATGACGGCGACTGGAAGGGCTACTCCAAGTACATTCCGGTGGCCCGTTTCGTCGACTGCATCCTCAATCCGGGCAAGCAGATCGCCTTCAACGGCCAGACCATCACCTACCCCCATATGAAGATGGCGGTGTTCTGCGGCAACAACCCGTTCCACCACCAGCAGGATCGCAACAAGATGGTCGCCGCCTGGCGCAAGCTGGAAACCGTGGTCAGCATCGATCACCAGTGGACCGCCAGCTGCCGCTTCGCCGATATCGTGCTGCCCGCCACCACCACTTATGAGCGGGACGACATAGAGCAGTGGGGCTCCCACTCCAACGCGGGCATTCTGGCCATGTACAAGGTGGTAGAGCCGCTGTTCGAGGCGCGGGATGACTACGACATCTTCGCTGATCTCTGCCGTCGCTTCGGTCGCGAGGCCGAGTTCACCGGTGGCAAGAGCAAGCTGGAGTGGATCCAGAGCATCTATGACGATGCCCGCCTGCAGGGTCGCGGCATCGGCATCCGTCTGCCCCGTTTCAGCCAGTTCTGGCACGGCGAAGGCTTCGTCACCTTCCCGGCGGGCCAACCCTGGGTGCGCCACGAGTCGTTCCGTCAGGAGCCGGATCTGGAACCATTGGGTACCCCGTCTGGCCTTATCGAGATCTACTCCAAGACCATCGCCGACTACGGCTATGGGGACTGTCCAGGCCATCCGGTCTGGATCGAGCCCTACGAGCGCTCTCACGGCGGGCCGGGCAGCAAACAGTACCCGCTGCACTTGCAATCCTGCCACCCGGACAAGCGGCTGCACAGCCAGCTCTGCTCCTCCGACAACTACCGAGCCACCTACACGGTGCAGGGTCGCGAGCCTGTCTACATGAATCCGCAGGATGCCAAATCCCGCGGCCTCAAGGACGGCGATCTGGTGCGGGTGTTCAACGGCCGCGGTCAGGTATTGGCTGGTCTGGTGGTGAGCGATGATTACGCCCCCGGCGTGGTGCGCATTCAGGAAGGGGCCTGGTATGGCCCGCAAGAGGGCGGCAAGGTAGGGACTCTCTGTACCTACGGCGATCCCAACGTGCTGACCGCCGACATCGGCTCCTCCAGCCTGGCGCAGGCCACCACGGCCCATACCGCGCTGGTGGAGATCGAGAAGTTCCATGGACAGGCACCGGCAGTCACTGCCTTCGGCGCGCCGGAATCGGCCAAGGGCATCGACCCCATGTTCCCGGCACTCTGACCCGAGGGGACGAAAGCCCCCCCTTGAGTTTCCTTTATTTTTAAAGTCGTTAGAATCGGGAGCCATCAAGGCTCCCGATTGCCATCCACGGAGGAAAAATGCAGGAATTTATGGCTACCAGCGAACGCCGGGCCGAACTCTACTGGTGGTTCTCCACCCTGTTCGCCGCCGAACTCAGTGATGAGCAGATCGCCGAATATGACACCTATGATGTGCGAAGCTTTCTGAAAAGCCTCTCCACCCTGGATCCGATGCGCGAAGCCGTGGCCGAGCTCAACGATGCCATCGCCCGCCTGCTGGTGCGCCCGGATCGCCAGCTGGAACTGGCCGCCGACTTCGCCGGCCTGTTTCTGGTGGATCCCAAACAGGGCGCCCTGCCCTACGAATCGCTCTATCGTGGCGATGCCAAGCTGCTGATGCAGGCCCCGATGGCCGAGATGCAGGCCCGCCTCGATCGCCTCGGCATCAATGTCAGCGACAAATACAAAGAGCCGGCCGACCATCTGGCCATCGAGCTGGATCTGATGGGCAATCTCATCATCCGTGCGGCGGAAGCCAAGAGCGCGGCCGAGCGGGAACGCTGGCTCGACGAGCAGGAAGCACTGCTGCACGGTCATCTGCTGGGCTGGTTTGACAAGTTCGAAAGCGCCTGTCGCGCCGCCGACCGGTTTGGCTTTTACGGCGCCAGTGCCCGTCTGCTGGGGGTCTTCCTCAAGATGGATGCCAACTACCTCTCTCTGGTCAAACCGGCACCGTCTGCCGACTGAGGCCGCGATGAAGACAGCCCTGCTTCTGATTGCATGCTGGCTGCTGGCCCTGATCCCGCTGGATCAGGGCATTACTCCCCTGATTGCGCTGCTGTTCAACCCGGATCGCGAGCTCTACGGCACCGCCCAGCTCACCGGCTTTGCCGGCATCCTGCTCACCCTCTACCTTGCCAATCTCGGCGTCGAGGTGGTGTTGCGCCGCCGCTTCCAGATCGCCGGCATGCTGGCGCTGCTGGCCGCATGGATCGACTTCATCAACAGCAGTGGCAGCGAGTCGCACTTCCTGCTGCTCTACCTACTCGCCCTCCCGTTCCACCTGCTCGGCTGGCTGGTATTTGTGCGCGGTATTCAGGCGTTTGGTCGCCAGAAGGGATAACCACTCGCCCCCCTTTTTTCCATCCTTTTTATCAGGTTTTTCTGCCTATTCTTGCCGTCAAAACAACCAGATAACTCCGCTTGACTCCCGGCCAAACAGTTCGTGCCATACTGACAACTGATGCAAGTGATAAAACAATCAATGCCGAGGTCATCATGGATGGGAAGCTTTTCAACGCCGACACCGAGGCAATGTTGACCCAGCTGTCAGATCACACCGTCCTGGAACAGCTGATGGATAATGCCCCTCTGGGCATCGGCGTCTTTGACTGCGAATTTCGCTACCGTAAAGTCAATCAGGTGCTGGCCGACATCAATGGCAAGAGCATCGAGGAGCATCAGGGCAAGCACCTCAGAGAGGTGGTTCCCAAACTGGCCCCGACCCTGGAGCCCATGTTTCAGCAGATCATGCGCAGCGGCATGCCCTACGTGGATATCGCCATCACGGGCCAAACCGCGGCGTACGACAGCAGCTCACGCCGCTTTCAGGCCACCTACAGCCCGATGCGTGATGAGAAGGGAGAGCTGAACGGCATCCTCGCCATCGTACGGGACATCACCGAGCAATACGAAACCGAACAACGGCTGCAACTGGCAATGCGAGCGGCCCAAATCGGGGTTTGGGAGTGGCACGTGGCGGAGGACAGATTACTGTTCGACGGCCAGATTGAGCCGCTGCTGGGTATCGAAGCCAACCAATTCCACGGCGGGCTGCAAGCGTTCGTCGACTGTTTTGAACCGGAATCCGGCAGCCAGCTCAAGGCCGCCCTGCAAAGTCATGACCCCATCCATCTCACCCTGAGCTACCTCACCGCTCTCAACGAGCGCCACTGGGTCGATATTCATGCCGACCATGTCCCCGCCACCGAGTCGGTCGGCCACCGGGTCATGGGAGTCATTCACAATGCCACCGCCCGCCGCCGTCAGGAGGAGCGACTCCATCAGGCCAACGTGGTATTCGATACCACTGCCGAGGGGATCATCATCCTCGACAGCGAGCACCATATTCTGTCTGTCAACCCGGCCTTCACCATGCTGACCCAATACAATGCCGAGGAGGTGATAGGCCGCACCCCGGATATCATCATGCATCCCAGGCGCTACACCGACCTCGACTATCCCTGGTATCACCTGCGCCCCGGCAACAACGCCTGGCATGGCGAGATGGTTTGTCTGCGCAAGGATGGCAGCTACTTCTCCTCCTGGCAGCAGATCAGTGCTGTCTATGACAACTTCAACAACACCACTCACTATGTGATCGCCCTTTCCGACATCAGCGCCATTCGCAAGGTGGAGGCCGAGCTGAATCACCTTGCCTATCACGACCCCCTGACCGAACTGGGCAATCGCCATCTGTTGCAGGAGCGGCTGGCCCTTGAGCTGAAAACCGCGCAGCTCAATCGCAAACGGTTGGGGCTGCTCTTTATCGATCTGGATGGCTTCAAGCTGATCAACGACAGCCTGGGCCACGGAGTTGGCGATGAGCTGCTCAAGCGGCTGGCAGAGCGGATCCGCGGCTGCCTGCAACACAACGATCTGGCGACCCGCCTCGGGGGAGACGAGTTTCTGGTGCTGATCCCCTATCTGGAGGAGCCTGACGAGCTGGCAACCCTGGCCAATACCCTGCTGACCGTGTTGCGTGAACCGGTTGAGCTGGCCCATGAGCTGGTGGCAATCTCGGCAAGTATCGGTATCGCCATCTATCCCGATCATGCAGACAGCCCGGAAACCCTGGTCAGCGCCGCCGACAGCGCCATGTACGAGGCGAAAAGTCAGGGGCGCAACGGATTCCAGTTCTATACCCCCTGCATGGCGGCTCGAGCCCGCGAGCGGATGCAGATTGAGCAGGGTCTGCTCAAGGCCCTGGAGCTCGAACAGCTCTGCATCTTCTATCAACCCATGACCAATCTGGCCAACGGCCACCTGAGTGGACTGGAGGCCCTGCTGCGCTGGCAGCATCCCAATGAGGGAATGATAGCGCCGACCCGTTTTATTCCGGTGGCAGAGGAGTGCGGCCTGATCGAGAAAATTGGGGAGTGGGTGATGCGCAACGCCTGCGAGCAGGGACAAAACTGGCTGGCCGCCGGACTGCCGGTGCCTCGCTTGTCAGTCAACGTCTCAGTGCGGGAGATGCGCTCCCCCGGCTACGTTGAACGGGTCGCCGCCATCCTGGCCGAGACCGGATTTCCACCAGAACGGCTGGAGATCGAAGTGACGGAGAGCATCATCCAGCGGGTCGAACAGAGTCTGGATCTCTTTACCCGCCTGAAAAATCTCGGCGTGCAGATTGCCATCGATGACTTTGGTACCGGCTTCTCGTCACTGAGTCTGCTCAAGACCCTGCCGATCGATCGCATCAAGATCGACCGGGCGTTTGTGCAGGCATTACCGGAAGACAAGAACAGTCGGGAGCTCTGCCGCACCATCATCAATCTGGCCGACAGTCTGGATATGGAGGTCACCGCCGAAGGGATTGAAACCAAGGCACAACACGCCTTCTTGCAATCACTCAACTGCGGCGAAGGACAGGGCTATCTGTTCAGCAAACCACTGCATGTCGAACATATGGGAGATCGCCTGCATCAACGCTATGTCTCATAGCGGCAAGCAATCATCATCACCAGCCGGGAGGCATCCGCCTCCTGGCTGCCGACCGGATTACCACTCAATCTGCAAGCGGGATTCCCAACCATCATCACGATCATTAAGCATGCGCGTCAGCGGTGATTCGCCAGCATAACGGGGGGCTGGCTCGCTGAAGGTAAGTCTGGTACCAGGCTCTTTGGCCTGCCATGCATGACCAAGCTGATCGGCCACCCGATCCCGCAGCGCGGGTGAGGCCTCCTGATGGGTGATCGCAAACTCTTTCGGAGGTTCGCCAGCGGGCACTGGCGCATCAAACTGCCAGAGGGATGCACAGAGCAACAGAGAAAACATCATGACCTCCAATTAATCGACACGGCCCCCTTTTACTCAACCACCAATTAATTGTCACCCTTTGTCCTGTAACCAACTGTTGCCGCCTATCCAAAAGTCTAATTGCCCCCCGCAACCAAAGGTATAAGTTGTTAAGAAACCATTAAAAGATCTATTCAAAGGAGTGAGTGATGAGCGAGAGCAAGGTCTACCCGGTCAAACCCCACATCAGCAGCAATGCACTGCTGGACAAGGGCGACTACGCCGCCATGTATCAGGCCTCCGTCGAGGATCCCGATACCTTCTGGGGAGAGCAGGGAAAAATTCTCGACTGGATGAAACCCTATACCAAGGTCAAGAACACCTCCTACGATCCGGGCCATGTCTCCATCAAATGGTTTGAAGATGGCCAGCTCAACGTCTCGGCCAACTGTCTCGATCGCCATCTCGCCGAACGGGGTGACAAGGTCGCCATCATCTGGGAAGGGGACAACCCCGCCGAAGATCGCAAACTCACCTACCGCGAGTTGCACAGCGAAGTGTGCAAGTTTGCCAACGTCTTGAAAGCACAAGGGGTTCACCGCGGCGACGTGGTCTGCCTCTACATGCCCATGGTGCCCGAAGCCGCCATCGCCATGTTGGCCTGTACCCGCATCGGCGCGGTACACAGCATCGTCTTCGGCGGCTTCTCGCCGGAAGCGCTGGCTGGTCGCATCATCGACTCGGGCTCGCGCATCGTGATCACCGCCGACGAGGGGCTGCGTGGTGGCCGTCCGGTGCCGCTCAAGAAGAATGTGGATGAAGCGCTCACCAACCCGGAAACCCAGGTCAACAAGGTGATCGTGCTCAAGCGCACCGGCGGCAATGTCGCCTGGCACAACCACCGCGACATCTGGTGGCATGAAGCGACCGCCGCCATCAGCAGCGACTGCCCGCCCGAGGCGATGAACGCCGAAGATCCGCTCTTTATCCTCTATACCTCCGGCTCCACCGGCAAACCCAAGGGGGTGCTGCACACCACTGGCGGCTATCTGGTCTATGCCACCCTCACCTTCAAATATGTGTTCGACTACCACGAAGAGGATATCTACTGGTGTACCGCCGATGTGGGCTGGGTTACCGGTCACTCCTATCTGGTCTACGGCCCGCTTGCCAACGGCGCCACCACCATCATGTTCGAAGGGGTGCCCAACTACCCGGCGACCAACCGCATGAGTCAGGTGGTGGACAAGCACCAGGTCACCATCCTCTATACCGCCCCAACCGCCATCCGCGCCCTGATGGCCAAAGGCAACGATGCGGTCACCGGCACCTCGCGCCAGAGCCTGCGCATCATGGGCTCGGTGGGTGAACCCATCAACCCTGAAGCCTGGGAGTGGTACTACCGCACCATTGGCGATGAGCGCTGCCCCATTGTCGATACCTGGTGGCAGACCGAGACCGGCGGCATCCTGATTACGCCGCTGCCCGGCGTCACCGACCTGAAACCGGGCTCGGCGACTCGTCCCTTCTTCGGGGTGCAACCGGCGCTGGTGGACAACATGGGCGAGCCGCTGGAGGGCGCCACCGAGGGCAATCTGGTGATCACCGACTCCTGGCCGGGCCAGATGCGCACCGTATTCGGCGATCATGAGCGCTTTGAGCAGACCTACTTCTCCACCTTCCCGGGCCGCTACTTCACCGGCGACGGTGCCCGTCGCGACGAGGATGGCTACTACTGGATCACCGGACGGGTGGATGATGTACTGAACGTCTCCGGCCACCGCATGGGTACCGCCGAAATTGAATCGGCGCTGGTGGCCCATCCCAAGATCGCTGAAGCGGCGGTGGTGGGGGTGCCCCACGAGATCAAGGGGCAGGGTATCTATGCCTATGTCACCCTGATCGCCGGGGAAGAGCCGAGCCGTGAGCTGCACAAAGAGGTGAAGGAGTGGGTGCGCAAGGAGATCGGTGCCATCGCCACGCCGGATGTCATTCACTGGGCGGAGGGGTTGCCGAAGACCCGTTCCGGCAAGATCATGCGCCGCATCTTGCGCAAGATCGCCACCGGCGAGACCGACAGTTTGGGGGATATCTCCACCCTGGCGGATCCGGGGGTGGTAGACAAACTCATTCGCGAGAAGTCGGAAGCTGCCTGATCCCGCTTCGTTTGTAGCTCGACAAAGCCGGCCTTGTGCCGGCTTTGTTGTTTTCGGGACGGTGCAAACAGCCTGCGTCACCGGAACCTCGCACCAAGGGCGAAATAGCTCAACAAATAGGCAGATGTAGAGATTAGACCAGTAAAATGCTGCTAATTTTCACGAAATCAATATAATTGCGAAATCTGTGTGCCAGGGCACACCGATTTGCGCAGAAAATGGCTAGATTTCTGGTAGTCCACAAGATAGCTGATAGATAGCAGCATTATCATCGAGGATGTACTCAATATGTCGCAAAATCACCGCATTCTCCTGCTCAACGGACCAAACCTGAATCTGCTGGGCAAACGGGAACCGGGTATCTACGGCAGCAAGACGCTTGATGAGATCGTCGCCGATCTGAAGCTTAACGCCAGCGAACTCGGTGTCACTCTGGAACATCTGCAATCCAATGCCGAACATGAGTTGGTCGGCCGCATCCATCAGGCCATGGGCCAGGTGGATTTTATCATCATCAATCCGGCCGCCTTCACCCACACCAGCGTCGCCATTCGCGATGCGCTGCTGGGCGTTGCCATCCCTTTTATCGAGGTTCACCTGTCAAATGTCCATGCCAGGGAGCCGTTTCGTCATCACTCCTATCTGTCTGATGTCGCTAAAGGGGTCATTTGTGGTCTGGGGGCCGATGGCTACCAATTCGCTTTAACCGCGGCCGTGCACCATCTGCGCGCGGCTTGATAATCACTGATCAGATAAAGAAGAAAGAGAATGCTAATGGATATCCGCAAAATCAAGAAGCTGATTGAACTGGTTGAAGAGTCCGGCATCGCCGAACTGGAGATCTCCGAAGGTGAAGAGTCCGTTCGCATCAGCCGCAACTTCTCCGGTCAGGTGACCACCGCCATGCCGCAGATGATGATGCAGCAAGCCGCTCCGGTTGCCGCACCTGCCGCTGCCGCGCCGGTTGCCGCCGCACCGGCCGCAGATGCGGCCCCGAGCGGTCACCTGATGCGCTCCCCGATGGTTGGCTCCTTCTACCGCTCCTCCAGCCCGGATGCCAAGCCGTTCGCGGAAGTGGGTCAGCAAGTCAATGTCGGCGACACCCTGTGCATCGTCGAAGCCATGAAAATGATGAACCAAATCGAGTCTGACAAGGCCGGTGTGATCAAAGCGATCCTGGTTGAAAATGGTCAGGCCGTCGAATTTGACGAGCCGCTGTTCATCATCGAATAAGGGAAATCGCCACCCATGTTGGACAAAGTAGTCATCGCCAACCGCGGTGAAATTGCCCTGCGGATCCTGCGCGCCTGTAAAGAGCTCGGGATCAAGACAGTGGCCGTTCACTCCACCGCCGACCGGGAGCTCAAACATGTGCTGCTGGCCGACGAATCCATCTGTATCGGCAGACCGGCCAGTACTGAATCCTACCTCAACGTCCCGGCCATCATCGCCGCCGCCGAGGTAACCGGTGCCGTGGCCATCCACCCGGGTTACGGCTTCCTCTCCGAGAACGCCGATTTCGCCGAAGTGGTCGAAAAATCCGGCTTCATCTTCATCGGCCCGCGCGCCGAGACCATTCGCCTGATGGGTGACAAGGTCTCCGCCATCGAAGCGATGAAGAAAGCGGGCGTACCGTGTGTACCGGGCTCTGACGGCCCCGTCGATAACGACGCCAAGCACAACGCTGCCATTGCCAAGCGCATCGGCTATCCGGTGATCATCAAGGCCGCCGGTGGCGGTGGTGGTCGCGGTATGCGCGTGGTGCGCAATGAAGCGGAACTGGCAGGCGCCATCGCCCTGACCAAATCCGAAGCAGGCCAGTTCTTCAAGAACGACATGGTCTACATGGAGAAATACCTGGAGAACCCGCGCCACATCGAAATTCAGGTGTTGGCAGACGGCCAGGGCAACGCCCTCTATCTGGGCGAGCGTGACTGCTCCATGCAGCGTCGCCACCAGAAAGTGGTGGAAGAGGCGCCGGCACCCGGCATCACCGCTGAAATGCGCAAGTTCATCGGTGAGCGCTGTGTGCGCGCCTGTATCGAGATCGGCTACCGCGGTGCGGGTACTTTCGAGTTCCTGTACGAGAACGGCGAGTTCTATTTCATCGAAATGAACACCCGTATTCAGGTTGAGCATCCGGTCACCGAGATGGTCACAGGTATCGATCTCATCAAGGAGCAGCTGCGCATCGCCGCCGGCCAGCCCCTGTCGATCACCCAGCAGGATATCCGCATCCGTGGCCATGCCATCGAGTGCCGGATCAACGCCGAAGATCCGGCCACCTTCATGCCCTCTCCGGGTCTGGTGCAGCGCTTCCACGCGCCGGGTGGTCTGGGCGTGCGTTGGGACTCCCACATTTATGCCGGTTACAAGGTACCGCCCCACTACGATTCGATGATTGGCAAGCTGATCTGCTACGGCGAGAATCGTGACATTGCCATCGCCCGCATGCGCCATGCGCTGGACGAGCTGGTGGTGGAAGGGATCAAGACCAACGTACCGTTGCAAAAAGAGATCATGAAAGACGAAAACTTCCAGCACGGTGGCACCAATATCCACTATCTGCACAAGAAGTTGGGTCTGTAAGGATCGCTGATAGAGACCCGATGACATTGCACGGTGGCAGTACCAACGCCCACTATCTGCACAAGAAGTTGGGTCTGTAGGATCACTGATAGAGACCGGACTTCCGGTGGAAGTCTGCTCCGCAAGGAGCCTCTGCTGAAAAAGGGCCATGGCGACATGGCCCTTTTTTGTTATCCTTGCGCCCCTCAAATTTGTCGGAGGCCAAGGTGAACCGTTTTGCTCTCGCCCGCCGGGAAGCAGCTTTCTGCCTGCTGCTGACCCTGTTCTACTTCTTTGCCTGGTATGGCACCGCCTATTTTATCCCGCCCCAGCTGGAGTTGTGGGGGCTGCCACTGTGGTTCCTGCTCAGCTGCATGGTGATGCCGCTGCTGTTCATTCTGCTCTGCGCCCTGATGGTGAACCGGCTGTTTGTGGAGATCCCCCTCGATACCCACTCCCCTTCCGGCAAGGAGTCATCCCATGAATCTTGAGCTGATGCTGCCGCTCGTCATCTATCTGGTGCTGGTGCTGGGGGTGGGTTTCTGGGCCAGCCGCCATCGCGCCGAAGGCAACTTCGTGCAGGAGTACTTCATCGGCAACCGCAGCATGGGCGGGCTGGTGCTGGCGATGACGCTAGTGGCTACCTACACCTCGGCCTCCTCCTTTATCGGCGGGCCGGGCGCGGCCTACAAGATCGGTCTGGGCTGGGTGTTGCTGGCGATGATCCAGCTGCCCACCGTCTGGCTGACCCTGGGGGTACTGGGCAAGAAGTTCGCCATCATCGCCCGCCGGGTCAATGCGGTGACCATCAACGACATGCTGTGGGCCCGCTACCAGAGCAAGGCGGTGGTGATCCTCGGCTCCATTACTATCATCCTCGCCTTTATCGCGACCATGGTGGTGCAGTTTATCGGCGGCGCCCGCCTGCTGGAGACCGCGACCGGCCTCTCCTACCAGCAGGGGTTGATGCTGTTTGCCAGCTGTGTGCTGCTCTACACCATCATCGGCGGCTTCCGCGCCGTGGTGATGACTGATGCCCTGCAGGGGATCATCATGCTGATCGGCACCGGCGCCTTGCTGGCGGGGATTTTGATTGCCGGTAACGGCCTGCCGAACCTTATCCACCAGCTCAGGGAGATCGACCCCAAGCTGGTGAGCCCGCAGGGGGCCGGCGACATGCTGACCCAGCCCTTCATGCTGAGCTTCTGGATCCTGGTCTGCATCGGGGTCGTGGGGCTGCCCCACTCGGCCCTGCGCTGCTTTGGCTATCGCGACAGCAAGGCGCTTCATCGCGGCATCCTGATCGGCACAGTGGTGAGCGCCCTCTTGATGTTCGGCATGCACCTGGCCGGGGCCCTCGGCCGCGCTATCCTGCCCGGCATGGATAGTCCGGACAAGATCATGCCCTCTCTCATGATGGAGGTGCTGCCCCCCTGGCTGGCCGGGGTCTTCCTGGCGGCGCCCATGGCGGCCATCATGTCGACCATCGACTCCCAGCTGATCCAGGCTTCGGCCACCCTGGTGAAAGATCTCTACCTCAACTATCTCAATCCGAAGCAGGAGAAGCTGGAGGTGCGCATTCCCCGCCTCTCCCTGCTCTGCACCCTGATCCTCGGCACTCTGGTACTGCTGGCGGCGCTCCAGCCCCCGGAGATGATCATCTGGCTCAACCTGCTCGCCTTCGGCGGCCTGCAGGCGGTATTCCTCTGGCCCCTGGTGCTCGGCCTCTACTGGCCGCGGGCCAACGGTCGCGGCGCCCTGGCCAGCATGCTCTGCGGCATTCTGTGCTACGGCATCCTGAGCCAGTGGGGGATCAAGCTGGCTGGCCTGCACGCCATCGTGCCCAGCCTGACTCTCGGTTTGTTCGCCTTCGTGGTCGTGAGCCTGCTCAGTGCTCCTCCCTCACGGGAAGTGCGGGAGTTGTTCGAGTAAAAATTGAGTAAAAAATGAATTAGGGGTTCCGAAACTATCCCCAAATGGGTGTTTTACGGGTAAACTGTGCGCCGAGTCACAAAATAATGGCGTCGTATGCCCGTAAAAGACACCCGACAAGTCGTTACCCAAGCCCTGCAGCGGCTTGGCTATGCCCTGCTGCTGCCCGTCTCCATCTTGCCGGTGGCGGCCCTGGTCTATCGACTCGGGCAACCCGATGCGCTGGACATGGCCGTGCTCTCCCTCACCGGTCAGGCGATCTTCAGCCAGATGCCACTCATCTACGCAGTGGCCATCGCCTTTGGCCTGAGCCGGCAGGGGGAAGGCACCCAGGCACTGGCCGGGGCGGTCAACTTCCTGCTGCTCAGCACCGCCTTCAACACCCTGGCCCCGAATCTTCATGCAGACATGATCTGCGGCCTGCTGGCGGGGCTGACCACCGCCATCATCTATCCCTGGGTCCGTCAGCAACAAACACGGCCTGGCTGGCTTCGCTTCGCCCGGGGTGAATTCCCCAGCCTGCTCTGCTCGGCGCTGACCTGCCTGCTTATCGCCCTGCCACTGTCACTCTTGTGGCCACCGCTGGAACGTGGCCTCACCCTGCTCACCTCCGAGCTGCTCACCACGCCACTCGGGGCCTTCTGTTACGGCACCCTCAACCGGCTGCTGATCCCGCTCGGCCTGCATCAGGTGCTGGGCAGCGTCATCGGCCTTGGCGAGAGCAACCTGCAAGCACTGGCCAGTGCCCAGCCGTTGCACGAAGGGTATGTGGCGGGGCTCTATCCCATCATCATGTTCGGTCTGCCGGGTGCCTGTTTCGCCATCTGGCTCCATCGCCAGCGGATGCGGCGGCTGCCGCAGGGTGGCCTGCTGCTCACCCTGGCGCTCACCTCGGCGCTGGTGGGGATCACCGAGCCCATCGAGTTTCTGTTTGCCTTCACCGCCCCCTGGCTGTTTCTGGCCCACGCCCTGATGACCGGGCTGTCGCTGGCGGTATGCAGCAGCCTCGGCATCAAGGTGGGTAGTTACTTCTCCGCCGGCCTGCTGGATCTGGTGCTGAGCTATCAGACGGGCGAACACAGCTTCTGGCTGATCCCGGTCGGCATCCTGTTCTTCGTCGCCTATACCCTGCTGTTTTACCAGTTGCTGGAACGCTCCCCCCTCAGCATGCCGAGCAAACCCATCGCCAGGGAACACTCACGGCTGGCGAGCGTGGCCCCCTCCGATCCCCAGATGTTGGCGATCCAGTACCTCAAGGTGCTGGGAGGCATGGACAACCTGCAGGCCATGAGCGTCTGCCTGACCCGCCTCAGCCTGCGGGTGCGCGACATCGAGTTGGTGGATCAGTCCCGCTTTCTCGAGCTCGGTTGCCTCTCCTGGATCCAGCTCAACGATCATCAACTGGTGCTGGTGCTGGGCCCCAGCGCCAACCTGATAGAGGGGCAGATCCGCATGATGGCCGAACGCCAGTCCGTGCCCATCGGCCTCAAGCCCAATCAGGAGTCGGCCAGCCAGAGCGGCTGGTAGCCTCAGGCAAACGGCAGGCG
>NZ_JRJY01000080.1:236046-261401 GCF_000801015.1 Aeromonas sp. ZOR0001
CATCAGGCTGCGCAGTGCGGGAGCCAGGTGCTCCCGGCTCGGGTAGATGAGGTAAAACGGATTAGTGGGAATGGGGATCATGGGCAGGATCTTCTGCAATTTCCCGCTGGCCAGCCCGCTCTCGCAAACATGCTGCGGCAACAGGGCGATTCCCCCGTCATGAAGCGCCAGCTCCCGCAGCGCCAGCAGGCTGTTGCTGGCACAAGCCCCCTGCGGTCGCCAGCCCCCCTCCTGCAATGGCCACACCGGAAGAGCGGTGTGAACCAGACAGACATGGTGCGCCAGCTCGGCCTGCCGCTGCGGCATGCCGTGGCGCGCCAGATAACCGGGAGAGGCCACCAGATAACGGGCCACCTCGCCGATGCGCCGGCAGATGAGGCTGGAATCCTTTAGCGGCGCAGCCCGCAGCGCCAGATCGTACCCCTCCCCCACCAGATCCAGCTGCTCGTCACTCAGGGTCAGCTCCAGCACCACCTCGGGATAGAGGGCGCGAAACTCGGCCAGGATAGGGCCAAGCAGCAAGGTGCCGGTCGCCTCGGGCGCAGTGATCCGCACCCGGCCGGCGGGAGCGCTGCGAAGCCGCGCCATCGCCAGATTGGCGCTGCGGGCCAGGGTCAGCAATCCGCGGCAGTGTTCTACATAGATCTCACCCTGAGGGGTCAGGCTGAGCCTGCGGGTGGTGCGCTGAAGCAACCGCACCCCAAGCTGTGACTCAAGCCGCGAGATCTTCTGGCTCACCGAGGACTTTGGCATGCCGAGCAGCTCGGCCGCCCGGGTAAAGCTGCCCTGCTCCACCACGGTGGCAAACAGCCCCATCAATTCCAGTTCGACATTGTTCATATATTCAAACAGTCTTTACCAATTACCCATCTTAATCCGAATAATCAGACAGACTAGAGTGGCTGGCAATCCCCCTCCAACCGATTTGAAAGGAACTGCCATGAAAGCCATCGCCCTGACTCACTACCTGCCAAGCGATCACCCCCACTGCTTCATCGAGGCCAGCCTGCCCGACCCGACGCCGGGCCCGCGCGACCTGCTGGTGCGGGTCAACGCCACCTCCATCAACCCGGTCGACACCAAGGTGCGCGCCCCCAAGGAGAAGGTTGAGAGCAGCCCCCGCGTGCTGGGTTGGGATGCCGTGGGTGAGGTTGTCGCCGTCGGCAGCGAGGTGACCCTGTTCAAGACAGGCGACCGGGTCTGGTACGCCGGTGACATCAGTCGCCCCGGCAGCAACAGCGCTCTGCAACTGGTGGATGAACGCATCGCCGCCCTCGCCCCCACCAGTCTGAGCAACGTGGAGGCCGCCGCCCTGCCGCTGACCGCCATCACCGCCTGGGAGGCCCTGTTCGAGCGCCTTGGCCTCACTCGCAAGAGCACTGGCCGGCTGCTCATCATAGGCGGCGCTGGCGGAGTGGGTTCCATCGCCATTCAGCTGGCCCGCCAGCTCACCGGCATGGAAGTGATCGCCACCGCCTCTCGCCCCGAGACTCGCGACTGGTGCCAGCAGATGGGGGCCCATCAGGTAGTGAGTCATCACAGCCTGTCATCGGATCTGGCCGCCCTTGGCATCGATCAGGTGGACGCCATCTTCTGCACCAATGCCACCGAGCAGCACTGGCAAGCCATGGCAGATCTCATTCGCCCGTTCGGTCACATCTGTACCATCGCCGAATCGAAAGATCCCTGGGATCTCTCCCTGCTCAAGAGCAAGAGCGCCACCTTCAGCCAGGAGTTCATGTTTACCCGCTCCCTGTTCCAGACCCCGGACATGATCGAGCAGCACAGGCTGCTGCAACAGGTTGCCACCCTGGTGGATCAGGGCGTGCTGAAGAGCACCCTGACCCACACGCTGCCCGAACTGACACCGGCCACCCTGGCCCGGGCCCATGCCGAGCTGGAAGCCGGCCGCATGATGGGCAAGCTGGTGATCGATATGAGCGGCTTCTAGTCCCTTGGAGGTAAAAAACGCACCAAGCTGGGGTATTTTCACCAACGGCAAGCCCCATCAAGGCACAGGGCCGGTCGGTTGTCCGGCAATCAGGCGCGACATGATTGAAGAGATGACATAAAAAAGGGGCCATTCCGTCGGAATGGCCCTAAATACCTGAACATTGGGGTAACAATCACACACACATCCTTTGCAGGACAGATTGGCTTTTGCAGCTTGTGTGCCAATACGCCGTTTATTGCAGACTTTCCCCTCTCTCCGACTATTCAAAGTCCCATGCCACTCTCACGCCATCGGTTTGAAACAAAAAAAGCCACCCGAAGGTGGCCAAGCAATGACGGAACTTTCCTAGAGCAAAGCATTCAGCGGGAACAGGTTGCTTCCCGTCACCCATTGGGGAATACATTAACCATGCCAACTTGGCAAAGTTGCCTTGCTCCACCACACCCCATGGGCAAACCACGACAGCAAAGCCCCATGATGGTAGAATCCCGCGGTTTCACATTTATGAAGAGTCGACGCCATGCCCTGGATACAAATTCGAATCAACGCCACTGCCAAGACCGCAGACAAGGTGAGCAACATGCTGCTGGGGCGTGGTGCCCAGGCGGTGACCTTTATGGATGCCAAGGATGTGCCCGTCTATGAACCCATGCCCGGCGAAACCCCGCTGTGGGGCGAGACCGAGGTGATGGGTCTGTTCGACGCCGAAACCGATCCGGCCCCCACCATCGCCTTCTTCCAGCAGATCTTCGGCGAGAACGTCGGCTACAAGGTCGAGCAGCTGGAAGACAAGGACTGGGTACGCGAGTGGATGGATCACTTCCACCCCATGCAGTTTGGCGAGCGGCTGTGGATCTGCCCGAGCTGGCGCGATGTGCCGGACCCCGAGGCGGTCAATGTCATGCTGGATCCGGGTCTGGCGTTCGGTACCGGTACCCACCCCACCACGGCCCTCTGCCTGCAGTGGCTGGACGGGCTGGATCTGGCCGGCAAAACCGTGGTGGATTTTGGCTGCGGTTCCGGCATTCTCGGCATCGCCGCCCTGAAACTCGGCGCCGCCCGGGTGATCGGCATCGACATCGATCCGCAGGCCATCCAGGCCAGCCGTGACAACGCCGAGCGCAACGGCGTCGCCGACCAGATCGAGCTCTATCTGCCCGCCGAGCAACCGGAAGGGCTGCTGGCCGACGTGGTGGTCGCCAACATCCTGGCCGGCCCGCTACGTGAGCTGGCGCCGCTGATCGCCGGTCTGGGCAAGCCGGGCAGCCTGATGGCCCTCTCCGGCGTGCTGGAGAGCCAGGCCCCCGAGCTGGAGACTATCTACGGTCAGTGGTTCGAAATGGATCCGACCGCAGTGAAAGAGGAGTGGTGCCGCCTATCCGGCCGCAAACACGGCTGATAGCGAAAAGGCAGCATGACGACGACAAGGGCACCTTCGGGTGCCCTTGTTCTATTTGCTCGCCTGCTCGCCCCGTTTATCCGCTCGCAATGCTGCTTCACGCACCAGGACCAGGGAAAAACTTCATCGCGCAGATGGCGTGGAGAGTGGCGGATATCAGGCCATGAGAATTGCCAGAACACGGCTGAAAACACCATAAAAATAAAGCCCAATGTCACGAGGACGTTGGGCTGTTTAAAAAGGTGCTACGGAATTGCGACTCTCATCGCAGAAAAATTAGAAGGGATGCCCTTCTAAACTGGCAGGGGGATATTAATGGATGCGCAAACGTTTTACATAGCTAAATACACCAGGATTGAGAGGCGTATCTCACTATTTAAAAAATTCCCTGCTACGGCCCGTCATCCCGATCTGCCCCCATTTATTTTCAGTGGCCACTCTGGTTACTATCCGAAGTTTGCCAAAAAAAGCCCTGATGGATCAGGGCTTTGTCCGAGACTATCGAAGCAGAGTCAGCGACTCAGAAACGGCGGACATACTCGCCGAGGGGTAATTCACGCAGCTTGCGCGCCTCCAGCATGGGAGTGCCGAGATAGAGGAAGCCCACCAGCTGATCCTCTGCCCCCAGCCCCAATCCCTGGTTGATCTGCTCATCGAAGATGAACCAGCCGGAGCGCCAGATGCCGTTGAATCCCTGCGCCTGAGCCGCCATCTGCATCGCCATCAGGGCGCAACCGGCGGAGAGCTCCTGCTCCAGTTTCGGCACCTTGGGGTGTTCCTGATAACGGGTCGCGACGGCAACCACCAGCGGGGCCCGCAGCGGCGCCTCCTGACACTTCCTGATGCTCTCGTCATCTTCACCCCGGCGACGAGCAGCCTCTCCCAGCAGGGTACCGAGCCGCTCGCGCCCTTCCCCTTCAAACAGGATGAACTGCCAGGGGGTCAGGGTACCGTGATCCGGCGCCCGCAGCCCGGCCTTGAGAATATTGTCGAGCACCTCGCCGGCAGGCGCCGGCTCGGCCAGACGGCCACAGGAGTGGCGATTGAGCAACAGGTGGAGGGCATCCATGGGCAGTTCCTTGTCTGGGGCTATGATGGCGCTACCTTAGCACAGCACCGCATGAAGAAAACCCCTGAGGCTCAGGGGTTTATGACATGACCAAAGTGCCTGGTACCTAGATGACGGCAGCCAGCTCCGCCCCCTGACGGATCGCCCGCTTGGCGTCGAGCTCCGCCGCCACATCGGCGCCGCCTATGATGTGCACCGGTTTGCCGGCGGCCTGCAGGCCGACTTGCAGCTCCTTGAGCGGCTCCTGCCCGGCGCAGATGATCACCTGATCCACCGGCAGGCACTGCTGCTTGTCGCCCACCTGGATATGGAGACCCTCGTCGTCGATACGCAGGTACTGCACCCCGGAGAGCATCTGCACCTTGCGGTTCTTCAAGACGGTGCGGTGGATCCAGCCAGTGGTCTTGCCAAGGCCGTCACCCACCTTGCTCTCCTTGCGCTGGAGCAGCCAGATCTGGCGTTCGGGGGCGTCGACTTCCGGGGTCGTCAAGCCACCGCGCTCGGCAAGCTGCTTGTCGATGCCCCACTCCTTGAGCCAGTGGTCACGACGAAGATCCCCGTCCCCGTGGGATGACTGCGCCACCCTTTTCTCCACCAGGTATTCGGCCACATCGAAACCTATGCCGCCGGCACCGATCACCGCCACCTTCTCGCCCACCGGCTTGTGATCGCGCAGCACGTCCAGGTAGCTCAACACCTTGGGATGCTCGATGCCAGGAATATTGGGAGTGCGCGGGCGGATGCCGGTGGCGAGGATCACCTCGTCAAAGCCGCCGCCCAAGAGGCTCTCGGCGCTCTGGCGCTGGCCGAGATAAAGCTCGACGCCGCACTTCTCCAGCCGTTTGGCAAAATAACGCAGGGTCTCGTGAAACTCCTCCTTGCCCGGGATCTGCTTGGCGAAGTTGAACTGGCCGCCTATCTCGCTCGCCTGATCGAACAGGCTCACCTGATGGCCGCGCTCGGCGGCGTAGCAGGCAAACGCGAGTCCGGCCGGACCGGCCCCCACCACCGCCAGCTTCTTGGGCTGGGGCACCCGGCCAAACGTCAGCTCGGTCTCGAAACAGGCGCGCGGATTGACCAGGCAGGAAGCGCGCTTCTGTTTGAAGATATGGTCCAGGCAGGCCTGGTTGCAGGCGATGCAGGTGTTGATCTCGTCCGCCCTGTCTTCGGCGGCCTTGATGACGAACTCGGGATCGGCCAGGAAGGGGCGCGCCATGGAGACCATATCCGCGTCCCCCTGCGCAAGGATACGTTCGGCCACCTCGGGGGTGTTGATGCGGTTGGTGGTGATAAGCGGCACCTTGAGGTGTTTTTTCAGCTCCGCCGTCACCCAGCTGAAGGCGCCGCGCGGCACGCTGGTGGCGATGGTGGGAATGCGCGCCTCGTGCCAGCCGATGCCGGTGTTTATGAGGGTCACCCCCACCTGCTCCAGCGCCTGACCGATGGCTATAACCTCTTCCAGGGTCGAGCCCTGCTCCACCAGATCCAGCATGGAGAGACGGAAGATAATGATGAAATCCGGGCCGACCCGCTCGCGGATGGCACGCACTATCTCCACTGGGAAACGCATCCGGTTTTCGCTGCTGCCGCCCCAGCCATCGGTGCGCTTGTTGGTGCGCTCGCAGATGAACTGGTTGATGAGATAGCCTTCCGACCCCATCACCTCGACCCCGTCATAACCTGCCGCCCTGGCGAGCGCGGCGGTGGCGGCGAAGTCGCGGATGGTGCCGTGGATCTGCCGCTCGCTCATGGCGCGCGGCTTGAACGGGGAGATAGGAGCCTTGAGGGCACTCGGTGCCAGGCTGAAGGGGTGATAGGCGTAACGGCCAGCATGGAGGATCTGCAGCGCTATCTTGCCCCCCTCCTGATGGACTGCCCGGGTCACCTTCTTGTGTTTGGCAACCTGCCAGGGAAAGCTCAGCTGGGAACCGTGAGGCACCAGACGCCCGCGCAAGTTGGGGGCGATACCACCGGTCACGATGAGGCCGACCCCGCCACGGGCGCGTTCGCCATAGAAGGCGGCCAGCTTGTCAAAGCCGCCTTTCTCCTCTTCGAGGCCGGTGTGCATCGAACCCATCAATACCCTGTTGCGCAATTGGGTAAAGCCGAGATCGAGCGGGGTCAGCAGGGTTGGATAACGACTCACAGGGCCTCCAGTTAATTTTTTGTTATCAATGTGGAGCTAGAGTAAAGAATCGAAAATTCTTTTTCAAACAAATGTTTGGACAATTTTTCAGCGCACAGCCGTGTCCTGAATCCCTGGCGCCGGATCCACCAGCCGGAAATGGCAATTTCGCCCCCAACTGGTTAATAATGGCCCCTCCTCCCCCATTAACAGGGCGATAACGCGACTATGTCTATTTTCAAAGGCCTGGGCTGGTTGTTCCGCAGCCTGTGGCGTCTGCTCAACTTCACCCGCCTGATGCTGGTCAATCTGCTGTTTCTGCTGGTCGTGCTGGTCATCATCGCCAGCTTCGGCCAGAAAGAGGCTCCGGTGGCCCCCATCGAAGGGGCGCTCACTCTCAACCTCAACGGCGTGCTGGTCGAGCAGCGTTCCCAGACAGACCCCACTGTGCAGCTGCTGCGCCAGATGGACAGCAGCGACGAGCGGCCGAGCGAGATCGTGCTCTCCGAGCTGCTGTGGGCCATTCACAACGCCAAGGATGACGATCGCATCAAGGCGCTGGTGATCAAGCCACAGGGACTGCAGGGCGCCAGCTTCTCCAAATTGCAGGAGGTGGCGAGCGCCATTGATGCCTTCAAGGAGAGCGGCAAGCCGGTCATCGCCATGGCCGACTTCTATACCCAGGGGCAATACCTGCTGGCGGCTCACGCCGACCACGTGCTGCTCAACCAGAGCGGTGCCGTGGTGATCGAGGGTCTGGGCGTCTACCAGACCTACTTCAAGTCGGCGCTGGAGAAACTCAACATCACCCCCCATGTGTTCAAGGTCGGTACCTACAAATCCTTCGTCGAACCCTACACCCGGGATGACATGTCCCCCGAGAGCAAGGAGGCGAACCAGCGCTGGCTGGATCAGCTGTGGCAATCCTATGTTGCCGACGTGGCCAACCAGCGGGAGATAGATCCGGAGATCGTGGCTCCGGGCAAGGAGCACTTCCTCGAACTGCTGCGCAAGGCCGGTGGCAATGCCGCCAACTACGCCCTCGACAACGGCCTGGTGGATCAGCTCGCCACCCGTGACGAGATGACCCAGGCGGTGATCAAGGAGGTGGGAGAAGACGAGGATCACGGCTGGAAAGGGGTCGGCCTCAAGGAGTATCTGGCCGCCATTCCCGAGCAATATCCCCAGAGCGGCAAGGACGAAGTGGGCCTCATCGTCGCCAGCGGCGCCATCATGGACGGCATGCAACCCGCCGGCACCATAGGCGGAGACAGCCTCTCCGAGCTGCTGGCCGATGCCCGCCGCGATGACAAGGTAAAAGCCGTGGTATTGCGGGTCGACAGCCCCGGCGGCAGCGCCTTCGCCGCCGAGCAGATCCGCGCCGAATTGCTGGCCCTGAAACAGGCCGGCAAGCCGGTAGTGATCTCCATGGGCAGCTATGCCGCCTCCGGTGGCTACTGGATCTCCGCCGATGCGGACAAGATCTTCGCCTCCCCCACCACCCTCACCGGCTCCATCGGGGTGTTCGGCATGTTTGCCACCATCGACAAGGCACTCTCCCAGTACGGGGTGCATACCGATGGCGTCGGCACCACGGATTACGTCGGCGTCGGTCTGACCCGAGCCCTGCCCGAGCACGTCAGCCAGGCCATCCAGCTGAGTGTGGAGGATACCTATCAGCGCTTCGTCGCTCTGGTGGGCAAGGGGCGCGGTCTGAGCCCGGAAGAGGCGGAAAAAGCCGCCGAAGGGCGAGTCTGGACCGGTGAGGATGCCAAGGCACTGGGTCTGGTGGATGAGTTCGGCAACCTCAGCGATGCCCTCAAGGCCGCCGCCGACCTCGCCAATCTCAAGGAGTGGCAGGTAAGCCCCATCGAACAGGAAGAGTCAGCCAGGGACAAGTTCCTGCGCCAGTTGTTCGACAGCAGCGCCCAGGCGCTGGCACCGTACCTGCAAAGCTGGCTGCCAGCCGGATTTGGCAAGGCCATGGTGGAGGTGAAGCGCAACCTGGATCCCCTCACGCGCTTCAACGACCCGCAGGGCACCTACGCCTTCTGCCCGGTCTGCGTGCAGTAACCCCAATTGATGGCGCTCAGACGCCAGCCATAAAAAACGGCGACCCGATGGTCGCCGTTTTCGTTAGCCTGCCCAGGCCTTCTTGAAAGGCACTGACCTCATCAGGGATTGAGGCGGGTCGGCATGCCGGTGCGCTGCTCCAGCACCTGCTTGACCACATTGGAGTCAGAGTCGGCGTGGGCGATGAAGCGGGTGGTGGCCGGGGTCATGGGCAGCGGCACAGCGGCGGTGGAGTTGAACTCCTCCTCGGTGCGCGACAGCGGCTCGTGCACTTCCATGTAGCGACCGCCATCCGGCTCGACCGTGGTCTTGACCGGCTGGTTGACGAACTGAACGCGGGTACCGACCGGCACGTGGTCGAACAGGTATTTGATGTCGTCGGCGCGCAGACGGACGCAGCCGCTGCTCACCCGCAGACCGATGCCGAAGGTGGCATTGGTGCCGTGGATGGCATAGAGGTTGCCGATATAGAGGGCGTGCAAACCCATGGGGTTGTCAGGACCGGCCGGCCAGACCGCAGGCAGGGTCTTGCCCTGGGCGGCGTAGCGGCGACGGATGTTCTCGGTCGGGGTCCAGGTCGGGTTGGCGCGCTTGCGCTCCACCTTGGTGATCCAGTTCTCCGGGGTGTTTACCCCCAGCTGGCCGATGCCGATGGGCAGCACCTGCACCACGTTCTTGCCTTTCGGGTAGTAATAGAGGCGCATCTCGGCCACGTTGATGACGATCCCTTCGCGGGGTGCATTGGGCAGGATCAGCTGATGGGGAATGATCAGGGTGCTGCCTGCCTTGGGCAGGTAGGGATCGACCCCGGGGTTGGCTTCCATGATGTTGGTCAGACCCAACTGGAAGTCAGAGGCGATCTGCTCCAGCGGACGGTTGTCCGCGGGCACCACATATTCCTGGTTCTCGCCGATCAGACGGCTGTTGGCCGTAGGCAGACGGTACTCGACGGCGGCGGCCTGTTGGCTGACCAGTGCGAGTGTGCATAAAAGGGCCGAAGCGGCAGTGCGAAGGGGATTCATAAAATTCCTGTATGGTTTCCTGTACCAATGGGCCGACGGCCCTGTCATCCTCGGTCTGCCGGTGGCGGGTCAACCTGCATCACAGGCCAATAACCGAGCGCGCATTCTTTCCTGTGTCGGCCAAAATTTCAACTTCGATATGTTGCTTTTATTACTAAAAGTGCTTATCGGCAATCCAGTCATTGTCGACATCATCAACATGACTTTAATAAGGTTCAGATGATCAATTGATGAACAGACTCGAAACGGGGGATAACCCATATCTGGCGGCTAGGTTTACCGAGCGTCCCACCTAACAAATAGAGGGAACGTCTTTCAGGACCAGACAATACCAAATCCAGATGACTGGCCTTTGGACGATTATTTTATTGATCTGGCATGAGTTTATATTTACCAATGATCACTGGTGGGCAAGATTGAACCGAGCAGGCCCACAAAGACAGGCCTGTCACCGGATGTGACTAGCCACAAAAAAGAACAACAAGGACGAGGTTCCATCATGCTGTCGTACTTTCTACGCCGGATGCTTTTGATCATCCCGACGTTCCTCGGTATCACCCTGCTCGTCTTCACCATCACCCGTTTCGTGCCGGGCGGCCCGGTCGAACGCATGTTGCTGCAGGCACAGGTGTCGCAGAACGAAAGCGGTCGCTCCAGTGGCAGCAAGGGGGCCCAGGCGCTCTCTGACGAACAGATCGAGGAACTCAAGGCGTTCTACGGGCTCGACAAGCCCATGCTGGTTGCCTATTGGGAGTGGCTGCAGAAGCTGGTGGTACTGGATCTGGGGGAGTCGACCCGTTACTACGAGCCGGTGTGGGATCTCATCAAGGAGCGACTACCGGTCACCGCCTTCTTCGGGCTGGCGACCTTCTTGCTGAGCTACGCCGTCTCCATCCCACTCGGGGTGGCCAAGGCGCTCAGGCACAACAGCCGCTTCGATTCGTTAAGTTCCATGCTCATCTACATGGCCTATGCGTTACCTGCCTACGTGGTGGGGATCTTCCTCATCACCGTCTTCGCCTTCCATCTTGAGTGGCTGCCCATGGGGGGCTTCCCGGGGGACGATTTTGAATACATGGAGAGCAGCTGGGATCAGATCCGCACCGTCTTCGCCCACGCCCTGCTGCCGCTCATCGCCTATGCCATCGGGGATTTCGCCATCCTCACCATGACCATGAAGAACAGCCTGATGGAGAACCTGTCGGCGGATTACGTGCGCACCGCCGTGGCCAAGGGGCTGCCGTTTCGCAAGGCGGTCACCGATCACGCCATGCGCAACAGCCTGATCCCCATCGCGAGCCACTTGGGGTCCGTGCTCACCGTCTTCTTCGGGGGCTCCTTCCTCATCGAGACTATCTTCAACATCGACGGCATCGGCCTGCTCGGTTACGAGGCGATCGTCGAACGGGATTACCCCACAGTGATGGGCATACTGGCCATCACCTCCATGCTGATGCTGGTGGGCAATATCGTCTCCGACATTTGTGTCGCCCTGGTCGATCCCCGCGTGCGATTTGGAGAGTGAGCATGAGTTACCTGTCGCTAGCCACGGCCAGTTTAATGATGCGCCCTATCGTCACCGATATCTGTGTTGCCATCCTGTCGGTCGACCCCCGCGTGCGGTTTGGAGAGTGAGCATGAACCCTGTCACCCTGAAAAAACTCAAGCGTTTCAAATCGATAAAACGCGGCTACTACTCCTTTATCATCTTCACCACCCTGGTGGTGCTCTCCCTGCTGGCGGAGCTGCTGGTCAACAGCCGGGCGCTGATGGTGAGCTATCAGGGCCAGCTTTACTTCCCCACCTATGGCGACGTGATCCCGGGTCAGCACTTCGGGCTCGATTACGAGTACGAGACTAACTACCGCCAGTTGCAGACCAAGTTCGTGCAGGAAGGAAAAGGGGACTGGGTGCTGCTACCGCTGGTGCCCTGGAATCCTTACGAACAGGACTTCAAGGAGGATGCCTACCCGCCCTACGCCCCGAGCACGGCCGATCGTCACTTCCTCGGCACCGACACCAGCGGCCGCGACGTGCTGGCACGGCTGGTCTACGGCTTTCGCATCGCCATCGGCTTTGCCTTCATCGCCCTGGTGGCCAGCTACGCCATCGGGGTCACCATCGGCTGCATGATGGGTTTCCTCGGCGGGCGGTTTGACCTTGTGCTGCAGCGCTTTATCGAGATCTGGTCCCAGGTGCCCTTCCTCTACGTCATCATGATCCTTGTGTCGCTGGCCAAGCCCAACTTCGGCCTGTTTGTCGCCATCAACGTGCTGTTCGGCTGGATGGGGATCACCTGGTATATGCGCACTCTCACCTACAAGGAGCGGGCGCGGGACTATGTGATGGCGGCGCGGGCACAAGGGGCAACCACCGGGCGGATCATCTTCAACCATATCCTGCCCAACACCCTGATGATGATCGTCACCCTGGCGCCGTTTGCCGTGGTGGGCAATATCTCGACCCTGACGGCACTCGACTATCTGGGCTTCGGGCTGGCACCGCCTACCCCGAGCTGGGGAGAGCTGCTCTCCCAGGGCATCAACAATCTGGATGCCATCTGGATCGTCAGCTCGGTGGTGGCAGCGGTGAGTCTGGTGCTGATCATGGTCTCCTTTATCGGTGAGGCGATCCGCGAGGCGTTCGATCCACGTAAATTTACCCGTTACCAATAAGCCAGCCGATGCCAGCGCATCGGCAGGCGCCGGATAACGAACAGTGATTAATGAAGGACGGGCCGCCGCCATCGGCGGTCCCGGGAGCAAGGGATAATCCCGTTATCAATCAAGACCCCCAGTGCAGGGGCCAGACCTAGAAGTCAAACATGAAAAATAAAATCAAATGGATAGGTGCTCTCTTTATGCTGGTAAACGGATCCTGGGTCTGGGCGGCCAGCCTGCCCGCGGATCTCAAATGGGAGACCAACGACACGGATCCTGTGTTCGCCTCCCCCAAGGCGCTGTCGGGCGGCAGCCTCAATATGTTTGTGGAGAGCTTTCCGCTGACGTTTCGCACCGTGGGGCCTGACTCCAACGGATCGTTCCGTTCCTTTATTCTCGATAACCAGTTGCGACTCATCAGCTTTCACCCCAATACCGGCAACCCCATCCCCTCGCTCGCGACCCACTGGGCCATCGCGCCAGACAGCCAGACCGTCTACTTCAAGCTGGATCCCCGCGCCAAATGGTCGGATGGCAAGCCGGTCAATGCCGATGACTACACCTTCGGCTACGAGATGATGCGCTCCAAACACATCAAGGGGCCCTGGTTCAACAACTACTACACCACTGAAGTGGTAGCGGTAGAGAAGATCGATGATCACACCATTATGGTCAAAGCGGGCAACCGCAAGGCCAAGATGGACCTGCTCAACACCACCGAGCTGTGGCCCCAGCCCAAGCACTACTACAAGCTGACCCCCAACTGGGTGAAGCAGTACAACTGGGCCGTGGTGCCCACCACAGGTCCCTACGTGATCAGCGACGTCAAGAAGGGCAAGTCGGTTACCTTCAGCAAGCAGAAGGATTGGTGGGCAAAAGACGATCGCTATAACCAGCACAGATTCAACATCGACACCATCAAGGTGCAGGTGATCCGCGACCACAACATAGCCTTCCGCCACTTCCTGAAAGGGGAGATCGATACCTTCGAGATGATCCTGCCCAACTGGTGGCATGAAAAAGCGGTCACCCCGGAGTACAAAAAAGGCTACGTGCAGAAGGTAATGGCCATGACCGATACCAAACAGGGCGGTCAGGGTGTGCACCTCAATGTGGCCAACCCCAAGCTGGCGGATGTGAACGTGCGCCTCGGCATCCAGCACGCCTTCAACATCGACAAGATGATCGAGACCGTGCTGCGCGGCGACTATGACAGAGCCACCACCTTTGACTCGGGCTTTGGCGAGTTCACTGACATCACGCTGCCGGAGCGGGCTTATGACATCGGCAAGGCGCGGGAGTACTTTGCCAAGGGCGGCTACAACAAGCCGGGGCCGGACGGCATCCTGCAAAATGAGAAGGGTGAGCGGCTGACGCTGGCGCTCACCTACACCAGTCAGGAGCACTCCAAGCGGCTGACCGTGCTGAAAGAGGAGGCCAAGAAGGCGGGTCTGGATCTGGAGCTCAATCTGGTGGATGGCGCCACCGGTTTCAAGGTGATGCTGGAGAAGAAACACGAAGCGGCCTGGCTCGGCTGGGGCGGCGGCGGTCTCTATCCGCAATATTGGGAGTTTTTCCACTCCGCCAACGCCAACAAACCGCAGACCAACAACCTGTTCAACGTGGCTGACAAGGAGCTCGACGCGCTGATCGACGCCTACAATGTCGAATTCGACATGGCCAAGCGGGCCAAGCTCTCCCAGCAGATCCAGCAGCGCATCTATGATCTCGCCATCTTCGTGCCCGGGGTGCAGCTCAACTATGTGCGGGCCAGCAGCTGGCGTTATGTGATGCTGCCGGAGGTGCCTGCCACCAAGAACACGCCGGATCTGCTCTACTGGCCGATGGATGGTTATCCTCACAGTAGTGGCGGTCTGCTCTGGCTCGATCCCAAGGTGAAGGAAGAGACCCGCAACGCCAAGGAGGCAGGGGAGGCGCTGGCGCCCATCAACCTGCTCGACAAGACCTATGCACGTCATTGATATTCAGGCCCTTGCGAAGGGAGCAGCAGTTATGCCCAACACCCAGGCCCCCATTCTTGACGTACCGGATAACGGGGAGGAGTTCGCCGTTGATAACGGCCAGCACCAGGCTCCAATCCTCGAAGTACGCGATCTTGAGGTGGAGTTCGCCGTCGATGACGGCAAGATCAAGGTGCTCGACGGGGTCAGCTTCAAGGTGGCCCCCGGTCAAACCCTGGGGATCGTCGGCGAGTCCGGCTGTGGCAAGAGTGTCACTTCACTCGCCATCATGGGGCTGCTGCCCAAGCCCCACGGTCAGGTAGTCGCCGGTTCCATCCGCTTTCAGGGGGAGGAGCTGCTGTCGCTTGCGCCGGATCAGATGTACAAGGTGCGCGGCAACCGCATCTCGATGATCTTTCAGGAGCCGATGACGGCCCTCAACCCGGTGCAGACGGTGGGGGAGCAGCTGATGGAGGTGTTTCGCCTCCACCGCCCCGAGTATGACAAGGCCCAACGCAAAGCCGCGGCCATTGCCATGCTGCAGAAGGTGGGGATCCCGGAACCGGCCCAGCGCTTTGCGGTCTATCCCCACAACCTCTCCGGCGGTATGCGCCAGCGGGTGATGATCGCCATGGCGCTCTCCTGCGAGCCAGACCTGCTTATCTGCGACGAGCCGACCACGGCGCTGGATGTCACCATTCAGGCCCAGATCCTCGAACTGATGAAAGAGCTGCAGGCCCAGACCGGGATGGCCATCATCTTTATCACCCACGATCTGGGGGTGGTTGCAGAGCTGTGCGACGAAGTGGTGGTGATGTACGCCGGCCGTGCGGTGGAGCAGGCCGATGTGTTCGAACTGTTTGACCATCCCCGTCACCCCTATACCCACGGTTTGATGAGCTCGATCCCGCGGCTCGAGGATGAGCCCAAGAGCCTGCTCAAGACCATCAAGGGACAGGTACCGGCCCTGCACGAGATGCCCGCTGGCTGCCGCTTCTCCAACCGCTGCCCCCATGCGACCGATCTCTGCATCAGCGCCATTCCGGCGGTGGAGCAACTCAATCCGCGCCACCATGTCGCCTGTCACTACTGGAAGGAGTTGACCGTATGAGCACTCTGTTATCGGTCAGGGATCTGAAACAGCACTTCCGGCTGGGAGGCGGGTTCCTGCGCAAGCAATATACGGTTCACGCGGTGGATGGCATCAGCTTCGACCTGAAACAGGGGGAGACGCTGGGGCTGGTGGGTGAGTCGGGCTGCGGCAAGTCCACCCTCGGACGCAGCCTGCTCAAGCTGTTCGAGCCGACCGCAGGCACCATCACCTTCGAGGGGCGCGACATCACCGCCCTCAGCCCGAAGGAGATGCGATCCCTGCGCCAGGAGATGCAGATGGTGTTTCAGGACCCTGCAGAATCCCTCAACAGCCGCCACACCGTGGGCCAGATCCTGGAGGAGCCCTTTATCATCCACGGTAAAGGCAACACTGAGCAGCGCCGCGGCTGGGTGCAGGAGTTGCTGGCAAAAGTGGGCCTGCCGGGCAGTGCGGTGGCTCGCTACCCCCACGAGTTTTCCGGCGGTCAGCGCCAGCGGATCGGCATCGCCCGCGCCATCGCCCTCAAGCCCAAGCTGCTGGTGTGCGACGAGGCAGTCTCGGCCCTCGATGTCTCGGTGCAGTCGCAGATCGTCAACCTGCTGCTCAGCCTGCAGCGGGAGATGAACCTCTCCATCATCTTCATCGCCCACGATCTGTCGGTGGTTAAACACATCTCGGATCGGATTGCAGTGATGTATCTGGGACGGATCGTCGAACTGGCGGATGCCCAGTCGCTCTATCTGGCGCCGCGCCACCCTTACACCCAGGCGCTGATCTCTGCCATTCCGGTACCGGACCCGCGCAGGCGCAGCCAGCGCATTCTGCTGACCGGCGATGTGCCCTCCCCCATCTCGCCGCCAAGCGGCTGCCACTTCCACCAGCGCTGCCCCCATGCGACCGAGCTGTGCAAAAGCAAGGCCCCAAGGCTTGAGGCGCGTGATGAATCCCATCATCAGGTGGCCTGTCACACCCCGCTCGCCGTCGGTAGTCACGCTATCAGCGGCAGCGCCATCTGTGGCAACACTACGAGCGGCGACAGCAGGCTGGAACAGGCGAGCTAGGCGCAGCGAACAAACCCCAGGGTAGAAACAGACGAGGCGGCCATCAGGCCGCCTCGTGCTATCGGGTCACTCTTGTCTTATCGGGTCACGGCTACCGCTCATCAGGCAATCTGGTAGCGGCCCGGCTTGTGGTTGAGTGTCAACACCAGATTACAGATAACCGCCGCCACGATGGAGAGCGCCAGGATCCAGGGCTGCACCACGAAAAACGAGGCGACAACAATGGCGCAATCGAGCCCCATCTGCAGCTTGCCCGCCCGGATGCCAAAGCGATCCTGAATAAAGAGCGCCAGTATGTTGAAGCCCCCCAGACTCGACTTGTGGCGAAACATGATGAGCAGCCCCATACCAATCAGGGTGCCGCCGATCAGCGCCGCATAGAGGGGCTCTATCTTGCCGATCTGCAGCACCCCGTTGAGGTGATCGGTCATGTAGGAGACCGCCGCCACCGAGACGAAGGTGTTGAAGGTAAAACGTGGCCCCATCCGCAGCCATGCCAGCGCATAGAAGGGCAGGTTGATGCCGAAAAACAGCAGGCCGAAGCTGATACCGGTCACCTTTTGCAGCAGCAGCGCCAGCCCGGCAGTCCCGCCGGTGAGCAGGCCAACCTGATGAAACAGAAAGATGCCGAGGGAAACAAAGCCGGCCGCCGTCAGCAGGGCCAGCACATCCTCATAAATAGGATGGGCAGTGCGAATCGAGGTGTTGTCCATAACCTGTATCCAAGCGAAGTAAAGAAAGAGTGTCTGTCGCCTGCCGTTGCGGGCGGGCTGCGAGCCCTGTCCACAGGGCTTCGTTATGGGGTTCAGTCTATTTTTTGTGAAAAGGATCACAACAGTCAGGCTGAACGCCCCATTCTGGTGCCTGTCATCTGGCATTGACACTCGCTGCACCAAGATGCAGCATGCCGCGGTTTAAGCGCGCCATCCCCCCATTCACAGCACGAGGCACTTTTCATGAAGGTCACCATTTTTGGCACAGGCTATGTCGGGCTGGTGCAGGCCGCCGTTCTGGCCGAGGTGGGCCATCAGGTCTGCTGCGTGGATGTGGATGACGAGCGGATCGCCGCCCTCAGGCTGGGGCAGATCCCCTTCTATGAGCCGGGGCTGGCCCCGCTGGTCGAGAGTCATCTGGCCAGCGGCCGCTTGAGCTTCACGGTCGATCCCGCCATTGCCGTGGCACACGCCGACCTGCTGCTGATCGCCGTGGGCACCCCGGCTGACGAGGATGGCTCGGCCGATCTGCAACATGTGCTGGCGGTGGCCGACACCATAGGCCGACTGATGAGCCGCCCCAAGCTGGTGGTGACCAAGAGCACTGTGCCGGTCGGCACGGCGCAGCAAGTAAGAGAACACATTGAGCAGCAGTTGGCCGTGCGTGGGCTGACCCTCGCCTGCGATGTGGCGGCCAATCCCGAGTTTCTCAAGGAGGGAGCGGCGGTCAACGACTGCATGCGGCCGGATCGCATCATCATCGGCTGTGACAGCGAGCGGGCGCTTGAGCAGTTGCGCGCCCTCTACGCCCCCTTCAACCGCAATCACGACCGGATCGTGGTGATGGATCTGCGCAGCGCCGAGCTCACCAAATACGCCGCCAACGCCATGCTGGCCACCAAGATCTCTTTTATGAACGAGATGGCGGCCCTCGCCGAGCAACTGGGGGCCGATATAGAGGCGGTGCGCCAGGGGATGGGGGCAGATCCCCGCATCGGTTACCACTTTATCTACCCGGGCTGCGGCTACGGCGGCTCCTGCTTCCCCAAAGATATCAAGTCGTTGCGCCATACCGCGGCGAGTGTCGGCTGCGACGCCCCGCTTTTAGCGGCGGTCGAGCAGGTCAACCAGCGCCAGCAACAGAAGATGGCGCAAACCCTGCTGGCCCGCTTCGGCCCGGATCTGCGCGGCCGCACCTTCGCCCTGTGGGGGCTGGCGTTCAAACCCGGCACCGACGATATGCGCGATGCGCCGAGTCGCCCGCTGCTGGCCGCCATCTGGGCTGCCGGTGGCCGGGTGCAGGCCTTTGATCCCAAGGCGATGGGGCGTGCCCGCCAGATCTACGGCCAGCGGCCGAATCTGCTGCTCTGCCCGACTCAGGAGGCGGCACTGGAAGGGGCCGATGCCCTGCTGATCTGCACCGAGTGGCAGGCGTTTCGTGCCCCCGATTTCCAGCAGCTAAAGGCCCTGCTCAACCAGCCCGTCATCATCGATGGCCGCAACCTCTATGACCCCCGCCAGCTCAGTGAGCTCGGGTTTGACTATCACGCCATCGGGCGGCCACATCTTCCCGCCAAAAAGCAGCCTGCCAACACCAGTTGCAACCCGGAGACTCAACCATGATCTATCTGATCACCGGCGTCGCCGGTTTTATCGGTTTTCATGTAGCCAGCCAGCTGTGCGCCGCAGGTCATCAGGTGGTGGGGATCGACAACCTCAACGACTACTACGAGGTGAGTCTGAAAGAGGCGCGGCTGGCCCAGCTGGCCAGTTTCCCCCATTTTCACTTCGAGCGGCTGGATCTGGCGGATCGCGAGGCGATGGCGGCTCTCTTTGCCAGCCACCGTTTCGAGCGGGTGATCCATCTGGGGGCGCAGGCGGGGGTGCGTTACTCCATCGAAAATCCGTTCGCCTATGCCGACAGTAACCTCACCGGCATGCTGACGGTGCTGGAGGGGTGTCGTCACCACGGGATTCAGCATCTGCTCTACGCCTCCTCCAGCTCGGTCTATGGCATGGGGGATCAGATGCCCTACTCCACTGCGCAGCAGGTGGATCACCCGGTCTCCCTCTATGCCGCCACCAAAAAGAGCGGCGAGCTGATGGCCCACGCCTACTCGGCGCTCTATGGCCTGCCCACCACAGGGCTGCGCTTCTTTACCGTCTACGGCCCCTGGGGCCGCCCCGACATGGCCATCATCAAGTTCACCCGCGCCATCCTCGCGGGAGAGCCCATCGACGTCTATAACAACGGCGATCTCAGCCGCGACTTCACCTACATAGACGACATCGTCGCTGGGATCCTCGCCGTCGCCGATCAGCCGCCCCGCCCCAATTCCGATTGGCACGCCAGCGAGCAGAGCGCGGCCGAGAGCGCCGCCCCCTACCGCATCCTCAATATCGGCAACGGCCAACCGGTGCGGCTGCTCGACTTTATCGAGGCGCTGGAGGATGCCCTCGGCAAACCCGCCATCAAGCGGATGCTGCCGATGCAGGCAGGCGACATGCACGCCACCTGGGCCGACAGCGAACCGCTACACACCCTCACCGGTCTGCGCCCCGCTACGCCCCTCAAGCAAGGTGTTGCCGAGTTTGTCCGCTGGTATCTCGACTACTATCGGCACGCCCGCTGACCTGCTTCAGGCGCGACGTGTCTGCCGAACAGGCACCAGTACCATGACCGCCATGGTCAGCAGCACGCCGAGCACACCCCAGCCCACCTGCCGCCAGATTACCTCCTCCCCGCTCAACATGCCGGTCAACAGCACCAGTACCGGGATCAGATAGGTGTAGGCCGAGACCTGCTCCGGCTGCAGCACCACACTCCCCTGCTGAAACAAAAAGAAGCTGAGCGCCGTGGCAAACAACGCCAAATAGGCAAGACCAAGCCAGAGCGTCAGTGACACCTGCTGCCAGTCGGTCGCCAGCAGCCGCGGCGCTGCCACCAGAGTGAGCAACAGGGTGGCGCAGATCAGAGTCCAGCAGGTGAGATGGGCAAACGACTCCCCCCGGTAATAGCGCTTCACCACTATGGGGTTGAGGGCCATCCCCACACAGCCAAGCAGATAGATGCGATTGCTGGGGGTGAGGCTCAGACTCGCCAGCTGGCTCAGCTCACCGCGAAAGATGATGAGAGCAGCCGCCACCATTCCCCCCAGCAATGCAAACGCCATCGACCAACCGATGCGGCGTTGTAACATAAGCATGCTGGCCAGCGCGCTGATGAGGGGAACCGTGGTGTAGAGCGCGCTGGCATCGAGGGCGCTGGTCTCCTGCAGCGCCACGAACATGGCGACGAAGTAGCAGAGGGCCGGCAGCGAGATGAGGGTATAACGCCCCAGATCCCGCAGCGAAGGCTGCACCAGACGACGTTGGCAAGCCAGTAGAGTCACGAAGGTAAGCGCCGCCAGCAAGTAGCGCGCCCAGGTGACCACCAGAGGGTCCAGCACCGCGGTGAGGGCGCTACCGATGGGAAAGGAGAGACTGATGAGCAGGGTGAACAACAACACCTTTCCGTGAGCCTGCACGAAATGAAAACGGGGATGGGACATGGCATGCACCTGTGCAAAGGGGCGCCCCGCCGGGCGCCGCACTGGATTGGAATAATTCAATAACTGCCGTCGGCAGCAACCGGCTTCTTGCCCTCAATAGTGGCCAGCAACTGGCCGAGCAGGCTGGAAGCACCAAAGCGAAAATGTTCGGCAACCAGCCACTCATTGCCAAAGTGTGCTGCCGCCATGGCCAGATACTCCGCAGCGTCCTGCACACTTTTCACCCCGCCTGCCGCCTTGAAACCGACCTGGTTCTGCGCACCGCACTCGGCGATGGCCGCCAGCATGATGTGGCACGCCGCTGGGGTGGCATTGACCGGCACCTTGCCGGTGGAAGTCTTGATGAAGTCGGCCCCCTCCTCGATGGCGAGCAGAGAGGCGGCACGGATAAGCGCGGGATCCTGCAGCTCACCGGATTCGATGATCACCTTGAGCCGCCGAGTTCCGCACAACGCCTTGCAACCGCGCACCAGCGCCCGGGCGGGCATATCGTCCCCCGCCTTGAGCGCACGCCAGGGGATCACCAGATCGATCTCGTCGGCACCATCTGTGAGGGCTGTACGGGTCTCAGCCAGCACAGTTGCCGGGTCATCGTCACCGTGCGGGAAGTTGACCACGGTGGCAACCCTGACCTCGGGAGTACCCTGCGCCGCCAGGGTGAGCTTGGCCAGTGCCACGAAGCGGGGATAGATGCAAACTGCGGCCGTGTGGCCAAATGGGGTCTTCGCCTGATGGCAAAGCGCGATGATGCGCGCATCGTGGTCATCGTCGTTGAGGCTGGTGAGATCCATCAAGCGGATGGCCCGTATGGCTGCCTCGGTGGAGGTACAGACAGGTTCAAAAACAGTATCTGGAATCATGGAAGGCTCCTGTTGGGATGAGGAAGGGGCACCGCGGCGCCCCTGGACAAGGGATGGGACGCTCAGGCCAGAGAGAAGAAAATCCCGGCGATGGCGGCGCTCATCAGGTTGGAACTGGTGGCAGCCAGCACGGTACGCAGGCCATAGCGGGCAATAAAGTCGGTGCGGGAAGGGCAGAGGGTACCGAGGCCGCCGATCAGGATCCCCATGGAAGCCAGGTTAGCAAAGCCGCACAGAGCGAAGCTGATAATCACCTTGGACTTCTCCTCCAGCACCTGCAGACCGGCCGCAGCTACAGTGCTGGCATCCTTCAGGTAGGGAGATAGGTCGCTATAGGCCACGAACTCGTTTACCACCAACTTCTTGCCGATCATGGCGCCGGCGATGCCGATGTCCGCCAGCGGTACCCCGAGTAGGAAGGCAAGCGGCGAGAAGATCCAGCCCAGAATGAGTTCGAGAGAGAGCGGCATGCCCACCATCTCCCCCACCCCACCCAACAAGGTGTTGACCAGGGTCACCAGCCCGATCATGGCGATCAGCATGGCGCCGATAGCCGCCGCCAGCTTGAGGCCGCTGCTGGCACCCTCACCTGCCGCCGCCAGAACGTTCTCCGGCTTCTTGCCGTCAAACTGGATGCTGTTGTCGAACACATAATCCGGCTGGCTGGTTTCGGGGATGATCAGCTTGGCGAACAGGATACCGCCAGGCGCAGCCATGAAGGAGGCGGCCAATAGGTACTGCATGTCGACCCCCATCATGGCGTAACCCGCCAGCACGGTGCCGGAGACCGAAGCCATGCCACCACACATGACGGCGAAGAACTCCGAATCGCTCATCTTGGGCATGTAGGGTTTGACCACCAGCGGCGCCTCGCTCTGGCCGACGAAGACGTTGGCCACCGCAGACATGGATTCGGTCTGGGAGGTGCCTAGCAGACGGGCCATGGCGCCGCCGATGAAGCGGATCACCACCTGCATGATGCCGAGGTAGTAGAGCACGGCGATCAGCGCCGAGAAGAACACCACCAGCGGCAGCACATTGAGGGCAAACACGAAGCCGATGCCGTCCACCGAGAAGTTGACCAGGTTGCCAAACAGGAAGTGGATGCCTGCCTTGCCACTCGCCAACACGGCATCAACCCCGTGAGCCATCCCCTCCAGCGCCCGGCGCCCCAATGGCACATAGAGTACCAAGGCACCGATGGCGACCTGCAAGGCCAGTGCCAACCCCACTGTGCGCAGGCGAATGGCCCTGCGGTTGGTCGATGCGAGCACGGCGATGAGGATCAGCACCGCCATACCGAGAAATCCTGCTGCAAACATAACTGACCTCCTGGTCGTTCCCTGCTTACTGGAAGTGGTGCTTGATAAAGACGTTGATGAGGCGGATGAAGTCCGTTTCCGCCAGCTTGGCGCACTTGAGGGTCTGCTCGTGGGAGAGCTGCACGTCACCAAGCCCCTCCGCCATGTTGGTGATGGCGCAGATGGCCAGTACCGGCAAGGCACAGTGGGCAGCGCTGACCACTTCTGGCACCACCGACATCCCCACCACGTCGCCACCGATGATCTGCATCATGCGGATCTCGGCCGCGGTCTCGAAACAGGGGCCGCTGTAGGAGACAAACACTCCCTGATTGACGGCGATCCCCTCCTGCTCGGCCAGCGCCAGCGCCTCGCTGCGCAGCGCCTTGTCATAGGCATTGGCCAGACTGAAGAAACGCGGGCCATAGGCCTCGTCATTGGCCCCTGTCATGGGAGTGCCCGGCATGGTATTGATGTGATCGTTGAAGATGACCAGAGAGCCGACTCCGATCCGCTCCGGGCGCAACGAGCCGGCCGCATTGGTCACCAGCAGCAGCTCGCAGCCCAGACGCTTGAAGGTGCGCACCGGGGTGGTCATCACCTTCATGGTTTCGTGTTCGTAGTAGTGACCGCGCCCCTTCATGCAGATCACGTCCACCCCGTGCAGCTTGCCGAGCACCAGCTCGCCGCTGTGGCCCGCTACCGTGCTTACCGGGAAACCATCCAGCTCCTCATAGGGGATGGTGACCTTCTCCTGCAGTGCATCGGCCAGCACGCCGAGGCCAGAGCCCAGGATCATGGCGGCGCGGGGAGCGAAACCTGGCTTGCAGGCGAGAATGGTGGCGACGGCGTTGAGTACCGGATCTTGTTGCATGAGCTGTACCTCTTGAGGCTGTGAATGAGACATGACGCTCACTCTAGGAGAGGTATTGAGCGATAAAAATCGCTAAAATCGGCCTTACTATCCCGATTTTCAGCACAATAACCCTCAAGGGAATGGCTGCAAACGGCAGGAACAGACATCAGTAGTGCTGATTGGGCCCGTTTTATCGCCAACCCGATTCGGCAGGGTCAAAACGGCCCGGCAAAGGTGTGAAGCAGATCGACCATCCGCCGCGCAGCGGCCCTGCTGCTATCTGCACGGACAGTGAAAACTTTGACGGGGATCGCCCCCGGTTCTCTATCAGCAATAGAAGGAGGTCACTTGGCCCTAGACAGTCACTGGCGCGATCGCGTCACCCTCAAGATGCTGCGCTACTTCCATGCAGTGGCTAGTCATGGTCACTTCAGCCGGGCAGCCCAGCAGCTCAATGTCTCCAAGTCACCGCTCAGCGCCCAGATAAAGGAACTCGAATCCCTGCTGGGGCTGACACTGTTCGAGCGCCATACCCGCCAGGTGAGCCTCACCGCCACCGGCCGTCTGCTGCAAGCCGAGTGCACTTTGCTGTTTGACGTGCTGGAAAGTGGCCTTAACCGGGTAGTTCAGGCGGGACGCATGGAGCGCAACCAGATCCGCATCGGGCTGGTCAGCTCCATCTTCTGGGCCGGCTTTGGCGAGGTGATCCGCCAGTGCCACCAGCGCTACCCCGTGTTCGAAATCACCTTCACCGAGCTCTCCCCGGAGCGGCAGAAGCAGGCTCTGGCCAATAATGAGATAGATCTCGGCCTCGCCCGCTTCGCCGATACCGTCAACATCCACCCACTGCTGGCCGAGACTGTCTATCGTGAATCCATGGTGCTGGTGGTATCGGACGAGCATCCGCTGCGAGATCGCAAACTGGTCTCCTTGCCTGAACTTGCCGGGGAGCAGTTCGTGCTGATGAGCCGCGCCAACTCCTCCTCTACCGATCTCATCATCAACGCCTGCCTGGTAGAGGGTTTCTACCCCCACCTCAATCAGGAAGTGGTTGAACCCAACACTCTGATGGCGGTGGTGGCCACCAGCCAACAGGTAGCGTTGGTGCCTGCCAGCTACGCCCGCCAGAAGTGGCCCCACGTCCGCTTCATCCGCCTCGAACAGGCGATCCCCGCCGATCTCTGCGTGCTTTATATCCCGCCAGATGACGGGCAATCAGCAGCGATCCGCCACTTCATCGACACCATGAGCGAACAGATGAATCAGCCTTCCGGTCATTGATGAGTTAATCAGATACCACTGATGCCCCGCGGATTTTAGGATGGCTGAACGCACTGTCTGCGCACCATAGCGAGGATTTGAGATGCAACAACAGGAACAGGGTCTGATCGATGGACTGTTCGACCGCCTCAAGCAAGCGCAAGCCAGGGATAGCAAGCGAGACCAACAAGCGGATCAGCTGATCCGCCAACATCTGGCCCAGCAGCCCGATGCCCCCTACTACATGGCCCAGGCGCTGCTAATTCAGCAGGCAGCCCTTACTCGCCTCAACGAGCGGGTCAAGGAGCTGGAAGCCAGCCAGAGCGCCCCAAGTGGTGGCAGTTTTCTCTCCGGCCTGTTTGGTAGCGAAAGCAGCCCGCCCCCGCGCTTCACGCCG
>NZ_JRJY01000080.1:261471-262402 GCF_000801015.1 Aeromonas sp. ZOR0001
TCCCGTACCAGCTCCTTTTTGGGCGGCGCCCTGCAAACCGCCGCCGGTGTGGCCGGTGGCGTGATGCTGGCCGATATGATCGGCGGACTGTTTCACAACAATCGGCCCGAGGAGATCATCGACATCATAGAGCCAGCGCCCATCGCCAATCCGGTCGATGCGGAACCGGTGCGCTGGGACGGCTGGGATTCACCTCCCGATGCTGGCAGCAATTTTCTCGACGACGATAGCCAGAGTAGCGGCTGGGCCGACAGTGACGATAACAACGACGGTTTCTTCTGACCGTCAAACCATTACTGGCCCCGCACCTAGCGGGGCTCAACTCGATACGAAACCCATGACTATGGAAAGTGTGATGACACCACGGATCGGCAGCGGCATGACGCGATATACTCAGCGCGCTTCGTGCCACCCGGGAACAACTCCCGACCCCAGGCGCTCTGTCCGTGGCCACGCAACACCCCCATGACGACAAGGAGCCACCTCATGATCCGAACCCTGCTTTTGACCAGTGCCGCCATTGCGGCCTATGCCCTGACCCAGAGCCACTCTCTGCTTCCCCTGCTCAGCCTGCTGGCCCTGCTTTCGCTCTGGGTTGTCAGCGAAATTGGACTGATATATCGCCAGTTACCAGCCGCCCAACCAGACGAATCTACCTACCACTTGGATGTCTGAGTTTGTTAAGAAATCCTTATGCCAACGCTTCTTCATCTAACAAGGTCGATATCATGAACTCAACTTCCCCACTTTATTCGAGCCTGATACTACTTGCTTGCCTGCAAAGTGCTTCGCTGTGGGCGCAATCCCCATGCCCAACAGGGGATGACTGCTCAACACTTAGTAACAACCAACCAGTCTCCGTACTGGGAAGCAACGGTGGTAACGGTGGTAACGGCGGTAACGGCGGCAACGGCGGCAACGGCGGCAACGG
>NZ_JRJY01000036.1:0-210 GCF_000801015.1 Aeromonas sp. ZOR0001
TGCGTTGCCGCTTGCCCTGTCGATGGAGGCGCATTATAGGGAACAGATTCTTTCTGGCAACCCCTTATCGGCAATAAAATTGCAAAAAAGGGCACTTTTTTAGTTATTCATATCCAAACACAGCTTTTATACAAACTTATCCACAGAAACCGGTTCGAAATTGCTAGAATGGCCGAAAACAAGGAGGCCAAGATGGACTTGCGACTGAGA
>NZ_JRJY01000054.1:0-1013 GCF_000801015.1 Aeromonas sp. ZOR0001
TCGATTCCCTCTTTGAGGGAGTAGGTATAAACAGGGTCACCGAAATAATCGGTGCTGGAGACGGTTGCGGTCTCTTTGGGCGTGGCAGTGAGACCAATCTGGGTGGCCGATGAGAAGTATTCGAGGATCTCGCGCCAGGCGCTGTCTTCGGCGGCGCTGCCCCGATGGCACTCATCCACCACGATCAGGTCGAAGAAACCGGGTGAGACCTGCTTGAAGGCTTTCTGTGACTCTTCTGGTCCGGTGAGCGCCTGATAGAGGGCAAGGTGGATCTCATAGGCAGGATCGACAGTACGCCCAGTGACCTTGGCCATGGCCGAGCCAAAAGGCTGAAAATCATTACGCTTGGTTTGTTCCACCAGCGCATTCCGATCGGCCAAAAACAGGATGCGCTTCTTGGCGCCCGCCTTCCACAAACGCCAAATGATCTGGAATGCGGTGTAGGTCTTGCCGGTGCCGGTGGCCATCACCAGCAATACCCGATCCTCACCTTTCGAGATGGCTTCTACGGTCTTGTTGATGGCCTGCAGCTGGTAATAGCGGGGAGATTTGCCGCTGCCATCCGAGTAATAGTCCTGACTGATGACAGGCAACTGTGCCTGGGTGTAACCCTTCCAGGTGCAGAGTTTGTCCCAAAGCTGGCCGGGGCTGGGGAAGTCCTCCAGCGCGATCTCGGATTCCAGCTTGGCCGGATTGGTCTTGTCATGAAATACAAAACCATCGCCGTTGCTGGCAAATACGAACGGCACATCCAGCAGACGGGCATAATCGAGCCCCTGCTGCATCCCCTTGCCAATCTCATGCTTGTTGGCTTTGGCCTCGATCACCGCCAGTGGCAAGCCCATCTTGTGATAGAGCACGATATCGGCCGATTTGACCTTCTTGCGTGCCGCCATCTGGCCGCGCACCACCACCTTGCCATCCCGCAGCTTCACCTCTTGGCGAACCTGAGTCAGGTCATCCCACCCCGCAGCCTTGATAGCAGGCAGCAGGTATTTCGAGATGATGTCGGC
>NZ_JRJY01000004.1:0-27858 GCF_000801015.1 Aeromonas sp. ZOR0001
GGTGCCGATAAGGGGAATCGAACTCCTGACCTTCGCATTACGAATGCGCTGCTCTACCAACTGAGCTATACCGGCTTGTTGCTCTCCACATTCATAAAAAATGACCGGCAAGTCAATTGAGCCAACTCGATTTTATGAGTTGGCTCATGGTGTTAGAGCCCGATTTACAGATCGGCAAACTCGGGGATATGGGCACGGCCGCGGCTTTCGAGGAAATCGAGCAGGGCGCGGGGGGAGCGCACCAGGATCCGATCCAGCGGGAAACCGACCTCGGTCACCAGACGGTGACAGTGGTCAAAATCGCCTAGGCTGAAGGCGACGTGAGAGTCGGAGCCGAAGGTGAGATAGGCCCCCAGATCCCGCGCGGCTTCCACGATGGCACGGCAGTTGCTTTCACTACCCGGGCGCGAGTGAATGAAGGAGGAATTGTTGATCTCCAGCGCCACCCGATAGTCCGCCGCCGCCTTGACCACCGCCTGAATGTCGATGGGAAATGCGGGGTTACCCGGGTGGCTGATCATGTCGACCCGACCGCTCTTGATGGCGTTGATCATCGCCTGGGTATGGGCGGCCTGATCGCAGGGAGGGAATACCTGCTCATGAAAGCCCGCCATGATCATGTCGAGGCGCGACTCATAGCGCTCGGGAAAATCGATCTCCCCGTCGAGGTTTTTGATGTTGGCCTCGATACCCCGCAGGATCCCTACCCCATCCACCACTCTTGGCAATATCGGCAAGTTGGCGAAATGCCAGACATGAGGGGCATCGGCCATCTCGGGGCCATGATCCGTGGTGGCAAACAGCTTGATCCCCTTGGCCCTGGCTATCGGCAGATAGTCGTGGATGGTGCTGTAGGCATGGGTGCTGGCAATGGTGTGAGTGTGGGTATCGACCGGGTACTTCATCTTCTCTCCCCTCATATTTTGAAAGGGCAGCATAACAAAGAGCGGCAGCTTGGGCCACGCCAGTGCTTGCCACACTTTGTCACAAAATACCGCGAAGCTGACATAGTCTGAGGGGCTCTGGCTGGCATACTGTCCCCGTCGATACATGCCTGAACTCGCATCGACAGTTTGCCGTCAGGATGACGCGAACTCACTTTCCCCACCGTCGCGCCCTGCGGCGGTTTTTTTTGCCTGCAAGCCGCAAACCGGTAACAGACGCGCAAAAAAAGGCCCAACTAGCATGGTGCAGGTTGGGCGAGACTTAATGTTTAATTGCAGTGGCATAGATATAGAGTCCTGCTTTTTGACTAAGTTCCGCCCACTTTGCTTTTTTCATCGAAAAACATTCCGCTAACACTCATTCACATTCTCTTGACACTTCACGTTATGAAACGTACTTTTTAAACATTCGTTTAAGTGAGGTGTCCAGTGAGTAAAATCGATACCAAAAACCGTATTCTCGACGCCGCTGAAGTGCTGTTTGCCGAGCGGGGATTCGCCGATACCTCTTTGCGTCTGATCACCAGTGAAGCCGACGTCAATCTGGCGTCGGTGAACTATCACTTTGGCTCCAAGAAGGAGCTGATCCAAGCGGTGCTCGACCGTTACCTGAGCCTGTTTATGCCGGATCTCGATGCCCGGCTGCGGGTGCTGATGGAGCAGGAGCAGCTGACCCTGCTGCAACTGTTTGAAAGCTTCGTCGAGCCGCTGATGAAGCTATCGGCGGTACGGGCCAACGGCCCGGCCATCTTCATGCAGCTGCTGGGACGCGGCTATATCGACAGCCAGGGCCACCTGCGCCGCTTTATCACCGCCCACTATGGCCCCATTTTGCAGCGGATCACCCAGGCCATCTCCAAGGCCAATCCGGCCCTGTCGCCAGCGGATCTCTTCTGGCGCCTGCACTTCACCCTGGGCACCGTCGTATTCACCATGGCCTCTGCCGATGCCCTGCGCGACATCGCCCTGGCCGACTTTGGCCAGCAGCTCGATGTGGAAGGGCTGGTGCGCAACGTTATTCCTTATCTGGCGTCCGGAGTCGGGGCGCCCGTGGAGTCGACCAGGCTCTCCCTGGCCGTGTAACAACCAACAATAAATCAACGGAAACAGTGAAATAGAAGGAACTTCGGTATGATCACATTGCTTGTCCTGCTGGTGCTGGCGATAGCCGTTGTGCTCGGCGTACCCTCCATCCGTAAAAAGATGGTAACCCGTCCGGTGTTCGGCATCTTCAAAAAGATATTGCCGCCCTTGTCAGCTACCGAGCGGGAGGCCATGGAAGCCGGCTCCGTCTGGTGGGATGGCGAGTTGTTTCGCGGCAACCCCGACTGGAAAAAACTGCACGGCTACGGCAAGGCCGAGCTGACCGCAGAGGAGCAGGCCTTTATCGACAATCAGGTCGAAACCCTGCTCGCCATGGTTGATGACTTCAAGATCGTCAACGAAACCAAAGACCTGCCGGAACCGGTGTGGGACTATCTGAAGAAGGAAGGCTTCTTCTCCCTGATCATCCCGAAATCCTATGGCGGCCGCGAATTCTCGGCGATTGCCAACTCCACCATCGTTACCCGAATTGCCACCAAGAGTCTGAGCGTGGCGGTCACCGTCATGGTGCCGAACTCCCTCGGCCCGGGCGAGCTGCTGATGCACTATGGCACCCAGGCCCAGAAAGATTTCTGGCTGCCGGGGCTGGCCAGTGGCAAAGAGGTGCCCTGCTTCGCCCTGACCGGTCCGGAAGCGGGCTCCGATGCCGGCGCCATTCCTGACAAGGGGATCGTCTGCAAAGGGATGCACAAGGGTGAAGAGGTGCTGGGTATTCGCCTCAACTGGAACAAGCGCTACATCACCCTGGCCCCCCGTGCCACCGTGCTGGGGCTGGCGTTCAAACTCTATGACCCGGAAAAACTGTTGGGTGACAAGGAGGAGCTCGGCATCACCTGCGCGCTTATCCCCACCAGCCACCCCGGCGTGCGCGTCGGCGATCGCCACTACCCCATGGGTCTGGCGTTCATGAACGGCCCGACCTTCGGTAAGGATGTGTTCATTCCGCTCGACTGGATCATCGGCGGCCCGGATTACGCCGGTCGTGGCTGGCGCATGCTGGTCGAATGTCTCTCCGCCGGTCGCGGCATCTCGCTGCCTGCGCTGGGCACCGCTTGCGGTCACATGGCGAGCCGCACCGTGGGCGCCTACTCCTATGTGCGCAAGCAGTTCGGCATGTCCATCGGCAAGTTTGAAGGGGTGCAAGAGGCGCTGGCTCGCATCGGCGGCCTCACCTATCAGCTGGAAGGGGCCCGTCGTATGACCGCAGGTTCCTTGGACTTGGGTCAGGCACCGGCCATCGTCACCGCAATTTCCAAGTACCACATGACCGAAATGGCGCGCCAGATCATGGATGACTCCATGGATATCCACGCCGGTCGTGCCATCCAGCTGGGCCCGAAAAACTACACCGGCTACGCCTACATGGGTATTCCGGTCGCCATCACGGTGGAAGGGGCCAACATCCTGACCCGCAACCTGATGATCTTCGGGCAGGGTGCCACCCGCTGCCACCCGTACGTGTTTGCTGAGCTGGAAGCGGCGGCCGACACCGACGTGGAGCGCGGTCTCGAGAAGTTTGACGCCCTGCTGATGAAGCACATCGCCTTCGGCGCCGGCAACTTCTTCGGTTCCCTGTTCCAGGGGCTGACTCTGGGTCAGTTCAACAGCGCGCCGGTGGCTGGTGAAACCGCCCGCTACTACAAACAGCTCTCCCGTATGAGTAAAGGGCTGGCCCTGTGCGCCGACGTCTCCATGCTGATGCTGGGTGGCGATCTCAAGCGCAAGGAGATGATCTCCGCCCGTCTGGGTGACGTGCTGAGCCACCTCTATCTGGCCTCCGCTACCCTCAAGCATTACGAGGATCAGGGCCGCATGGTCTCCGACCTGCCGTTCGTGCAGTACGCGGTGGAGCGCAACCTCTACCTGATTGGCAAGGCGTTCGAGGGCTTCTTCCAGAACTTCCCGAACAAGGTGGTGGGTGCCGTACTCAAGCGCGTGGTGTTCCCGTTCGGCGTCGGTTACAAGATGCCGGCCGACGATCGCTGCCACGCCATCTGTCTGGCCATGATGAAGCCGGGCGAGTTCCGCGACCGTCTGACGGCGCTGTGCTACGTCGGCAAAGACGAGGCGGATCCGGTCGGCCTGATGGAGCGCGCCTTCCAGGCCATGGTCGCCGTGCAGCCCTACGAGAAGAAGCTGGTGCAGGCCCAGAAAGAGGGCAAACTGCCCCGCAAACTGGCGCTGCCGGAGCTGGTTGCCGCCGCACTGGCCGGTTCCATCCTGAGCAAGGACGAAGCGGACAAACTGCTGGCCGCCGATGCCCTGCGCTACGAAGCGATTCAGGTAGACAACTTCGCCCCGGGCGAGCTGGAAGGCTTCTCCCAGCAAGCAAACAAGCAGCCAAACAAGGTCGAGCACGCCGCCTGATCCCCTGGTAGACCAGTACCAAACCGGCCCTCGTGGCCGGTTTTTTGTTTGTTAACCATGCATTTACAAGCTAGGAGAATTCCAGTTAAATGCTTGAGTCCCTGTTGCAGGGGCTTTGGAAGCAAGGCCAGCGGAATGGCCGATAACAACAACTCAGGAAGAGTGAATGAACCTCGCCAAAACGGCGATCGAACGCCCCATCTGGGTGGCGGTCTCGATCGTGCTGATTTTCCTGCTGGGTCTGCTCAGCATCCGGGGACTGCCGATCCAGCTGTTCCCCGACATCGACCGTCCACACCTCAACATCTCGGTGAGCTGGCGTTCAGCCTCTCCCCAGGAGATGGAGTCGGAGATCACCGACCCCATCGAGCAGGAGATGCAGGGGGTGCAGGGGCTCAAGAGCCTTGTCAGCAACAGCTATCCCGGCTTTACCGAAATCGACATGGAGTTTGCCCTCGGCACCGACATGCAACGGGCCCAACTCGATGTGATTTCGCGATTGAACCGGGTCTCGGGATTGCCGGACAAGATTGGCGGCCCCTACGTCAACAACTACAGCAGCAACGATACCCTCACCTTCTTCTTCATCCAGCAGCTGCCCGGCGCCAAAGGGGTGATCGATGATCATCAGGCGTTGATCGAGGCGCGGGTCAAACCCGAGCTGGAGCGCATTGAAGGGGTCTCGACGGTCGCAGTCGAGGGGATCAACGAGCGCCAGATCCAGATCCGCTTCGACCCCTATCGCGCCGCCGAGCTGGGGGTGGAGATCCCGGTGCTGGCCAGCCGGGCCACCACCGGCTGGGACGTGTCGGCCGGTACCCTCGACATCGGGCGCTGGGAGTACAAGCTGCGCTTTGCCGGTCGCTATGATGTCGAGACGCTGGGGGACAAGGTGGTGGACTGGCGCGATGGCCTGCCCATCTATCTGCGGGATGTAGCAGAAGTAAGGGTGGCCCGGGAAGAGAACCCGGTGCTGCGGATCCAGAACGGCAATACCGCCATCGCCGCCCAGATCTTCAAGGAGAGCGGCGCCAATGCCCTAGCCTCCCTTGAGGCGATCAAGGCTCGGGTGAACGAGCTCAACCGCGAGGTGCTGGAGCCGGTCGGGCTGCACATGGAGCAGTCGTTCGATGCCTCCCTCTACATCAATCGCGCCGTCAGCATGGTCACCGCCAACCTAGGGCTCGGGGTGCTGCTCTCCTGTGCCATCCTCTGGCTCTTCCTGCGCCAGCTCAAGGCGACCCTGATGATTGCCCTCGCCATCCCCATCAGCATCATGCTCACCTTCTGCCTGCTCAAGGTGATGGATCGCACCCTCAACATCATCTCGCTAGCGGGCATCGCCTTTGCCGTCGGCATGGTGCTCGACGCCGCCATCGTGGTGCTGGAGAGCATCTACCGGCGCCACGAGCGGGGGGATTTGAGCAAGGCGGAGGCGGCGCTCGAAGGCACCCGTCAGGTGTGGACGGCGCTGGTCGCCTCCACCCTCACCACGGTCGCTATCTTCCTGCCGGTGTTGCTGCTCAACGATGTGGAGGGTCAGCTGTTTGCCGATCTGGCGCTGACCATCGCCTGCGCCGTGACGGTCTCCATGCTGGTCGCCGTCATCGTGCTGCCCGCGGTGGCGGCGCGCTGGATGGGGCGTGAAACGCTGACCGATCCCTATGAGTCGCTGTGGCAGCGCACTACCCGTCATGTGATCCGCTGGACCTCTACCTCACGCCAGCGCTGGACGGTCATCACCCTGATGATGAGCCTGCCGGCTCTGGCCACCTGGGCGCTGCTGCCCAAGATGGACTATCTGCCGGACGTGAAACGGGACGCGGTGGATGTCTGGATGAACTTCACCCCCGGGGTCAATCTCAAGGCCCAGCGCGAAGAGGTGATCGATACCCTGATCGCCCGCCTCGCCCCCTACATGAAGGGGGAGAAAGAGCCTGCCCTCAAGAACTACTACATCTTGCGCTACCCGGGGGGCGCCCAGATTGGCGTGCGACCCAAGGACGAGACCCGCATCAAGGAGCTGGAGAGCCTGTTGATGAAACAGCTGCTGGTAGGCATTCCCGACACCCGGGTGTTCGGCGGTCAGGGGTCGCTGTTTGGCGGCTTTGACAGCGAGAACGGCGTCTCCCTGCTGCTGCAGGGGGGCAACCTGCCCGAGCTCTATCAGGCGGCCCGTGCCAGCATGGGGATCCTCAGCAAGGACTTGCCGGGAGCACAAATCCGGCCCGAACCTAGTCTCGACTTCACCGCCCCCGAGCTCAAACTGGTGCCGCAAGATCGGCGTCTCGCCGAAGTGGGTTGGGATCGCACGCCCCTGCCCACCATCATCCAGACCTTTGGCGACGGCTTGCGGGTTGGCGAGTATTTCGACGGCGAGGATCGGCTCGACATTATGCTGATGGGGCAGAGCTCCGCCAATCCGGACGAACTGAAGGCAGTGCCGCTGGCCACCCCCTCCGGGCGCATCGTTCCCCTTGGCGAGCTGCTACGGGTGGAGCACGACATGGGCCCGGCCAGCATCTTCCGGGCCGATGGGCGGCGCAGCATCATCCTGCAGATAGCGCCCCCGGCAGGCATGACCATGGAGCAGGTGATCGACACCCTGAAAAACCGCAGTTTTGCCGCCATCCGCCCCCTGCTGCCCGCCGGTGGCGAGCTGCGCATTGCCGGCAACGCCGACAGCCTGCAACAGGCGCTCGACAATCTGGGGACCATCTTCCTGTTCGCCGTGGTGATCCTGCTGGTGCTGCTGTGGGGGGTGTTTGCCTCCATCAAGGATGCCCTGCTGGTGCTGCTCACCCTGCCCCTTGCCTCGGTTGGCGGCGTGCTGGCGCTGCAACTGAGCGGGCTGCTGGTGCCGCTGCCGATGGATCTGCTCACCATCATCGGCTTTGTCATCCTGCTGGGACTGGTGGTCAACAACGCCATCCTGCTGGTGCATCAGACCCGCACCGCCGAGCGGGACGGTATGAGCCGCCAGCTGGCGGTGGCCGATGCCCTGCAAAGCCGGATGCGCCCCATCGCCATGACCAGCCTCACCAGCATCTTCGGCATGCTGCCGCTGATGCTGAGCCCGAGCGAAGGGAGCGAAATTTACCGCGGGCTCGCCACCGTCATTGTCGGCGGCATGAGTTGCAGCACCCTGTTTACCCTGATCCTGTTGCCTGCCTTCCTGCGTCTCGGGGAGCAGATGGCGATCCCACAACCCCTGCGCCAGCGGGCCTGAGCAAGGAGCTCATCGATGACACATATGATTACCCGAATGTTGGCTGGCGCTGCGCTGATTGCAGGCAGTGCGCTACCGGTATTGGCCGATCAGGGCAAGATGGTGACCCTGGCGGATGTGACCCAAGGGGATGCGGCCGCCAATATCTGGGTCAGCGGCACGGTGGCGAGTCGCCAGCAAGCGGCGCTCAGCGCCGAAGTGAGCGGCCGGGTGGAGTGGATCGCCGAATTTGGCAGCCGGGTCAAAAAAGGGGACGAGCTGCTGCGCCTCGACAGCGCGGCACTGCGCCTCTCGCTGGAGCAGGCTCGCGCCGAGCAGGCGAAATGGCAGAGCAACCTGCGCTTCGCACGCGCCGAATCCCAGCGGATCACCCGACTGCACCAGCAAAAGAGCGCCTCCCAGAGCCAGTACGACAAGGCCAGCTACGATGTGGAGCAGGCCGCGCTGGCCGAACGGCTGGCCGCCATACAGGTGAACCAGATTGAGGAACAGCTGCGCCGCAGCCACATCTATGCCCCGTTCGACGGGGTGGTGAACAACCACTTCATCCAGCCCGGCGAGCATGTGGACGCGGGCGAGCAGGCGCTGGAGCTGGTCAACCCGGATCAGCCGGATATCCGCCTGCAAGCCCCCATTCTATGGGCCCAGCAGCTGGCACCACAAACCCGGCTGCGGGTGGAGGGGGAGCAGCTGAGCGGTCACGGCGTCTATTACCAGCGAGCCGCCAGCGCCGATCCCAAGTCACGCCTCATCGAGCTGCGCCTCAAACCGGAAGCGGGCACCTTCATCATCGGCTCGCCGGTACGGGTTGCCCTGCCACTGGGGGATCAGCAGAGCATGCTGCTGCCCCGGGATGCTCTGGTGCTCGGCACCGATGGCAGTGTGGTCTATCAGGTGGCGAGAAGCGGCAAATCGCTCAAGGTGAATCGGGTGCCGGTCACCGTGCTGTTTGGCGACAGCCAGCAGGTGGCGGTGAGCGGCGCCCTCAAGCAGGGGGATCGGGTGGTGGTGCGCGGTGCCGGCAGCCTGCAGGATGGCGACACCATAGCGCTGTTCAAGGGCTAACCACGCCCGACGCCGGCTGGCCAATCTTTACCCGCTTGACCCGGGACATACAGCCAAACGGGCCACAGTTTGCTATCTTGGCGGCCATCACTCGCGTTTAGAGCAATCAACACCCATGAGCATTATTTTGGGCATCGATCCGGGTTCGCGGATCACCGGATACGGGGTTATCCGGGTCGTGGGCGGCAAGGCCGAATACTTGGGCTCTGGCTGCATCCGCACCGATTGCGGCGAGCTGCCGGAGCGCCTCAAGCAGGTCTATGACGGGGTATGCGAGATCATCACCCAGTTCAAACCCACCGAGTTTGCCATCGAACGGGTCTTTATGGCCCGCAACGCCGACTCGGCCCTGAAACTGGGACAGGCCCGGGGCAGCGCCATAGTCGCCGCGGTCAACGCCTATCTGCCGGTGAGCGAATACTCTGCCACCCAGATCAAGCAGGCAGTGGTCGGTACCGGCGGCGCCGCCAAGGAGCAGGTGCAGCATATGGTGACCCATCTGCTGAAACTCTCCGCCACCCCGCAGGCGGATGCGGCGGATGCCCTCGGCGTCGCGCTCTGCCACCTGCACACCCGTCAGAGCCTGATCAAGATGGCCGGCCGCGCCAGCAGCTCGGTACGTGGCCGCTATCGCTGAGCCCTTATGTCGCTCACGGCTCATCTCGGTATCGCTAAATAAAAAACCGCCCCGGCTATCCGGGGCGGTTTTTTATATTTCCCCACATAACGGGGCCATCACTGATGGCCCCGTTATGTTTTTCACGTTGAATGGATTTGCCCTACACCACCTCCCCCAGCGCGCCGATCAGAGCGTCGAGTCCTTGGTCAACCTTCGAGCGCGGGCAGCCGACGTTGAGGCGGATATAGCCTGAGCCTTCCGGGCCGTAGGTGTCGCCGCGCATGATGGCGACCCGGTATTTCTCCACCAGCAAGGTTTGCAATTCATTCATCCGTTCGGTGGTGTCGATACCAAGCCCGCGCAGATCAATCCAGGCGAGATAGGTTCCCTCGGGCACCCGATAGTCGATGGCGGGGAAAGCCGCGTTAAGCCGCGTCGCCACATGGGCGAGGCTGCTGTGCAGATAGCTTTTCAGGGCATCGAGCCAGGCAGCCCCATCCCGATAGGCGCTGATATGGGCCAGCACCCCGAGAATGGGCGGTGATGAGAGGCCATGGGCCGCCTTGAGCCGCTGCAGATAGGCGGCCCGCGCCGCTGCGTTGGCGATAAAGGCGTAGGCGCCGCCAAGGGCGGGGATATTGAAGGATTTCGAGCCCGAGCTCACCAGCGCCCAACCATCGTCCGGCGCCACCTCGCTCCACGGCAGGTAGCGGGCAAAGCTCACATCCATATGAATGTCGTCCGAGATGACCTTGACCCCGTGGCGCTGGCAGATGGCAGCCATTTTACCGAGCTCATCCCGCGTCCAGACCCGGCCGGTGGGGTTGTGGGGGCTGCAGAGCAGCAAAATCCGGCAATCGGGGCGGGCAGCCTGTTGCTCGAAGCAGGCCCAGTCGATCTGGTAGCTCCCCTCTGTTTTTTTGAGCGGGCAAGGCAGCAGCACCCGATCGTTGGCAACCAGCATATTGCCGAAGGCATCGTAGGCGGGGGTATGCACCAGCACCCCCTCCCCCGGCGCCGACCAGAGGCTCACCAGCTGGGCAATCACATAGATGACCGAGGGGCCGTAGACCAGCGTCTCGGGTTCGAGGCTCGCCCCGTAACGGCTGGCAAACCAGTTGCTCACCGCCCCCTTGAAGTCGTCGTGATTCCAGCGGCTGTAGCCAAATACGCCGTGCTCAAGGCGGGCTGCCAGGGTCTGGCGAATGCAGGGGGCGGTCTCGAAATCCATGTCGGAGATGGTAAAGGGGAGCAGATCGGCATGGCCAAAACGGTCGGCTACATAGTCCCACTGGGTGCAATAGGTGCCGTGGCGGTCGACCACGCGGTCGAAATCATAAATATCGTGCATGAAGTTTCTCCCTCCATAAACAGGAGACATATTGGGAGAGGCAAACAAGGGGGGCTTGCGCCCCCCGTTCGGATCTTATTGGCCGGTTCAGACCCCCATCAGGCTCTGCAGCTGGTTTTTCACCAGATGCACCTGCGGGCCGATCACCACCTGCAGGTTGTGCTCATCGAGCTTGATCACCCCGATGGCGCCGTTCGCTTTCAATACCTTGTCATCGACCCGGCTCATGTCCTGCACCGACATCCGCAGGCGGGTGATGCAGTTATCGAGCGCCAGAATGTTATCGGCGCCGCCCAGGGCGTTGAGGATGATTTCACCGTTGTAACCGCTGTTGCCTGCCTTCTTGCCTGCGGGCTGGGCAGCCTCGCTGGTCTCGATTTCACGGCCTGGGGTTTTCAGGTTAAAGCGCACGATGGCGAAGCGGAACACGCTGTAGTAGATGGCAAACCAGATGGCCGCCGCGACCGGCACCAGATACCACTTGGTAGCGGTGCCTTGCAGCACGCCGAACACCAGAAAATCGATGAGGTTGCCGTCGGTGTTGCCGATGGTGACGCCGAGCAGCCCCATGGTCATAAAGCCCAGACCGGTCAGGATGGCGTGAATAACGTAGAGTACCGGCGCCACGAACAGGAACAGGAACTCCAGCGGCTCTGTGATGCCCCCGATGACGCAGGCCACCACGCCGGAGACCAGCAGCGCCTTGATCTTGCCGCGATTTTCCGGGCGAGCGCAGTGATACATGGCGAGCGCCGCACCCGGCAGGCCGCCGAGGAAGGCAGGCATCTTGCCCTGAGAGAGGAAGGAGGTGGCAGAGACCGAGAAGCCGGAAGTATCGGCGCAGGAGAGCTCGGCGTAGAAGATATTGAGGGCGCCGCTCACCTCGTGACCACATACCAGCTGGGTGCCGCCCGCTTCGGTAAAGCGGATCAGCGCCACCAGAATGTGGTGCAGGCCGAGCGGCAGCAGCAGACGCTCACCGGTACCGAACAGGAAGGGGCCGAAGGGACCTGCGTGGGAGATGAGCGCCCCGATACCGTTGATGCCGGCAGCAAACCAGGGCCAGACGAACGGCACGACCAAGCCGACCACCCCCAGCACCAGCGCGGTGATGATGGGCACGAAGCGGGCACCGCCGAAGAAGGCGAGCGCATCGGGCATCTTGTAGGTGTAGAAACGGGCGTGCAGTTTGGCGACGATCACCCCGACGATGATGGCCCCCAGAATCCCGGTGTCGATGGAGCTGATGCCGAGGATCGATTTCACCCCGTAGGCCTTCTCCGCCGCCGCATCACCGATGACGTTGGCCACGGTGAGATAGAAGTTGATGGAGAGGTTGAGCGCCGCATAGCCGACGAAACCGGCAAAGGCCGCGACCCCCTTCTCTTCCCGCGCCAGCCCGAGCGGAATGGCCACCGCAAACATCACTGGCAGATAGATAAAGGCCACCAGCCCCACCTTGGTCATCCAGAGGAACAGCAGTTGCAGCACGGTATTGTCGAGGAAGGGCATGCTCTGCTTGACCGCATCGCTGGTGAGCGAGCTGCCGACACCGAGCAGGATGCCCGAGAAGGCCAGCAGGGCGACCGGCAACATAAAGGTCTTGCCGAGGCTCTGCAGGAACTCCCAGATGGTGGATTTGGCTTGAGGCTTGGCCATGAAACGGCTCCTTGTGAATAGACAGCAATATCTGCGGCTTTCCCCGTGGCTGCTCGTAGCAATCTCGACGCAGAGGCGCGGGTCAGCATCAGGTTTTGCTGGATGATAAAACGTTTTATCAATTTACAAGTGCCGACAGGATCACAGAACAAGGGGGCTGGCTGGCAGAAAAATCCAAATTTGTGAGCCGGATCGGCCAGATGGTGATGTAACGTTTCACTTGGCAACCCAAGCAGGTATGCTGGGGCCTCGCTCTCAACTGTCCGTCGTCCATTCGCCCTATGTCGCCCAAATCCCTCTCTGCCAAAGCCACCAAGATCACCGATGTCGCCCAGCGGGCGGGAGTGTCGGTCACCACCGTCTCCATGGTGCTCAACGGCAAGGGGCGCATCTCCCCGGCCACCGCCGAGCGGGTGCAACAGGCAATAAAAGAGCTCGACTATGTTCCCAACAGCGCCGCCGCCAACCTGCGCAGCCAGCAGTCCAATCTGGTGGGGCTGATCCTGCGCGACATCACCGACCCCTTCTATACCGAGGTGACCGCCGGAGTGAGCGAGGTGCTTGAGCAGCAGGGCTATCTGCTGTTTCTGACCCAGTGCGGCCACAGCCCGGAGCGGCTGCAGCAGAGCATCCACTCCCTGTCACGGCAGGGGGTGGCGGGCATCATCTTCAATCCGGTGCGCGGCGCGGCGGCCAAAACCCTGGAGACCCTGATCGACTCCGAACTGCCGGTGGTGTGCGCCGCCCGCTCCTACTATCGCGATGACGTGGACTTTATCGGCCCCGACAACACCCACGCCGCCCAGCAGGCCACCACCTACCTTATCGAGCAGGGCCACCGCCATATCGCCTACGTCGGCGGGCGGGCCGACTCCCTCACCCGCGCCGAGCGCATCGGCGGCTACTGCGCCAGCCTGCTGCAATATGGCCTCCCCTTCAAACCGGAGTGGGTACTCGAGTGCGAGCGCACCCAGCGCAGCGCCGCCGACACCATCGCCCAGCTGCTGCACCAGCACCCCAAGGTGACCGCCGTGCTCTGCCACTACCCCGAGGTGGCGCTCGGCGCCATCTATGGTGTCGAGGCGAGCGGCCGCACCGTGGGCAAGGACAACTACATCGGCCAGCAGGTGGCCCTGCTCGGCTTTGACGATGTGGCGGAGGCCGAACTCACCTCTCCCGCCCTCACCTTCGTCAGCTCACCGGCCCGCGAAATCGGCCGTCAGGCGGCAAAACGACTGCTGACCCGGATGCAGCAGCCCGAGCTCGCCCCCAACCGCCATATCATCACCCCCAATCTGCAAAAACGGGAGTCGGCCTAAGCAGGCTGGGCGCCCGAGATTGCCCCACCCGCCATATCATCACCGCTCACCAGCAAACCGCAAAAGTGGGCATAGGCCTAAGCTGGCCAGGCAGGCTCGCCCGCCTGCGAACCACCCTCTCTTCACTTTTCCTGCGCCTTGATCCAGCGCCGATAACGGGCGTTGCCAAGCAGGGTTTGCCACTGCTGGCAAGCCAGCGCCAGCGATGGCGCAACCTTTGGGTGGCTCGGCTGGCCACGGCCCAGCCGCCGCAGCTGGTATTTCACCATCGCCATATAACCTACCGAAGCCAACACCTTGTTGCGCCAGGAGATGGGTCTGAGCTCGGCGCTTGCCGCCTGCTCACGGCGCCATCTGGCAGGCAGATCCGGGGCGATGGCAAGCGCGGTGGCCATGCCGACGACCGCCACTCCGCTACCGAGCACTTGTTCCACCACCGGATAACGGCGGATCCCCCCGGTCACCATCACGGGCATATGAGCGGCACTCACTATCTCTTCGGCAAACGTCAGAAAATAGGCTTCCCGCGCCAGGGTGCGGCCATCGCGGGCCTGACCGTGCATGGCGGGCGCCTCGTAACTGCCACCGGAGAGCTCCACCAGATCCACCCCGAGCGGGTTGAGCATGTCGACCACCGCTCTGGCATCTTCGGTACTGAAGCCGCCACGCTGAAAGTCGGCGGAGTTGAGTTTGACCGACAGCGAGAAGCGCTCCCCCACCTGCTCACGGATCCCCTGCACTATCTCCAGCAGCAAGCGGGCACGATTCTCAAGGCTGCCGCCCCAACGATCGCTGCGCTGGTTGATGAGCGGCGAGAGGAACTGGCTTAGCAGATAACCGTGCGCAGCGTGGATCTGCACTCCGTCAAAGCCGAGACGCTGTGCCAACAGCGCCGTATTGATAAAGCGTGCTTTCACCTCGGCAATATCGGCTTCGCTCATGGCCCTGGGCGGAGAGAACTGTTTGGAGAAACTGCCGAGCGCCATGGGCACGGCGGAAGGTGCCAGGGTAGGTTGCCCCAGCGCCGCCGGCATCTGGCGACCGGGGTGGTTGATCTGCATCCAGATCTGGGCGCCCCCGCTTTTGGCCGCTTCGGCCCAGGCCCTGAAACGCCCGGCCAGCTGTGGGGATAGCGCCGGGGTGTCGAGCACCACGCCCCCCGCTCCCGTCATGGCATGCCCATCCACCATCACATTGCCAGTGATGATAAGGCCTGCGCCGCCCTCTGCCCAGGTGCGATAGAGGCGGATCAGCGCCTCGGAGGGGGCATGGTCACGGTCAGCCATGTTCTCTTCCATGGCGGCCTTGGCGAGGCGGTTTATAAGCTGGCTGCCATTGGGCAGGGTCAGGGGAGTAAATGGGTTCATGGCGATCTCCTCGGTAGTGAGGGCCCCACCATAAGTTTGAAGCTGACTTGAAGGTCAAGCCCTTTGTCGAGATGCCGCTACGACCAAGGAAAGGCTATTCACCGACCCCTTGCTTGCTCAGGGCCGTTGACATTCAAGCGGGCTTTAACCCTAGAATCTCCCGGCACCCGCCCCTCAGCCTTAACGTCAGGGGCCATCAACCCGCAGCCCAGGAGGCAAGATGAAGATCGGTGAACTGGCCAGACAGACCGGCATGGCGGCATCGGCTATCCGCTTTTACGAAGCCAGGGGCCTGCTCAACAAGGTGCAACGGGGGGCCAACGGCTATCGCGACTACCCGCCCGAGACTGTGCCGTTGCTGACCATCATCAGCCAGGCACAACAGGCAGGCTTCTCCCTCGACGAGATCAAGCAGCTGGTACCGGCGGATATCAGCACCTGGCAACACGCCCCGCTGCTGGCGGCACTCAAGGCCAAGGTGAGCGACATAGAGGCGCTGGAGGCCAGGCTTGCCCACAGCAAGCAGCAGTTGCAGACCCTGATCCGGCTGGTGGAGTCCAAACCCGACGAGATGCCCTGTGAAGAGAACGCCGCCCGGGTATTGGCCAGCATGGGCATTCCATCCCCCAAGCACGTCGCAAAGGCTGCCACCACGGCCAAGTCTGCGTCACGCCACAAAAGGTGATCCTGTTCACAACCGGCATACACCCTCGACCAGAGAGGTTGAGAGCCAAGTGGAGAGGAATATGATGGGTGCCTCCCTCTCTTCACGAGCCTTTTTATGACCAACCCGCACGACCAGAATCCGCCGACTGAAATCCACCGCTGTGACAAATGCGGCGAGCGTACCCGCCATATCGTGGTGCTGGTCGCTCGCGATCACAGCCAGGACATCATGCCCAAGGATCCGCGCAAAGCCTTCTGGCAAGCCTTTACTTCCAGCAGCATCACCAACTGGGCGTTTGGTGAAACACTGGCCTACCAGACCACCCATGTAAAACATCTGATCTGCGAACGCTGCGGGGAGAAGTTTCTGGAGTATTGATGGCTCCAGTCTGTCATCCATAACACAACCAACCGAATAAACTCCCGTCATCAAGCAAGTAGTTTGTTGATCCTTGGCAGGTTTTTACCTGCTGCCGGTTTTGCATTGCCCCCACCTTGATTACCATGGCTCACTTGGCAACCGGGATTGGGAGGGACGTTGCCGAGATCGCTCTGGCCACCATAGCACCATCACCTCCCGCCACATCACCGGTTAACAGCAGCAGAATGGAGGCTGTCGTCCAGGGGCGGTAGCGTGCCGCTTGGCCACACTTAGGCCACAACCCCCTCTCCAACAATCCACAAGGATCCCCGCCGTTATGTTTGAGTACGTCGAAAAACTGCAAGCGCGCATTGCTACCATGGTCAGTCAGAACGAAGCCGGGATCCGGCAGGCGGCCCACTGGTTTAGCGAGGCTATCGTCCACAACAAGATGATCCATATGTTGGGCACCGGGCACTCTCATATGGTCGGACTGGAGGGGTTTATCCGTGCCGGTGGCCTTGGCAATATCAACGCCGTGCTCGACTCCACCGTCACCACCGCCGATGGTGCCCTGCGCAGCTCGGCGCTGGAGAAGCTGCCGGGGCTTGCCGCCATCCTGTGGGAGGAGCAGCCGATTGCGCCGGGGGATCTGATGGTGGTCATCTCCAATTCGGGGCGCAACGCCCTACCCATAGAGTGGGCCCAGATTGCCAAAGCACGCGGCCACAAGGTGATCGTTATTACCTCAGTGGCGCAATCGGCGCAAAACCCGAGTCGTCACCCTTCTGGCCAGAAACTGATGGAGCTGGCCGATCTGGTACTGGATAACTGCGTGCCGCCGGGCGATGGCCTGTGCGAAGTCAATGATCGGGTCACTGGCGCCTTCTCCTCCATCTCCGGCATGGTGCTGATCAATACGCTGGTAGTCGAAGCGCAGAAACTGGCGCTGGCACAAGGCGTCACCCCGCTTATTTTCTCCAGCCAGAATGTGGATGGCTTTAATAACGATGATGTTTACCGCCATTTCCAAGGGCGATTGAAGTCGATGTAAATATCTATATATAGATTTTTTGAAATTAAACCATCAACAAAAATTGAGATCACATAGTGGCAGATTATATAAACAAGAACATCCTTAGTCAGGCTTATATTCATGTTGAGCCGAGAGGAATGGAAACCGATGAACAGTTAGAGTCATTCAAGGAAAATTTAAAATTATTTTCCTTGACTCGTACTGAGTTCTTTTTATCTGAAGGTCTTGAGATCAATGTTGAGTTTGAAGATGGTTCAATAAAAGCTCGTGTAACTGTAATTGGCACACTAATGCTTCTACTTCAAGGTATTAGTTCTTATAAAGACTTCAGAGAGGGCCTCCAACTTCTGTACTCTGATGCAAAATGGCTATCGGATGCCATCATATCGGAATCTTTATATCAAACTAAGGCAAAACATCATGATATAATCAGAGTGGAGGCTAGAACTGGAATCATTGGCTCCATTCATAAAGTTTTTAATAAATTGGATAACATTAAACGTGGAGCAAAAGGAGCTATGCTCGCCACTGATATTGTAGATAAAATTGACGATGCACAAAATGAAATATTAAAGTTAATGGATAATATCTGTGATTTAGCTGATAAGGATTTAGTCGCAAAAGAATGCATTGCTTTGGTTAAGGAGCTACCAGAAACACCTGTACCACCCAAAGATAAAGAAAATAAATTTTATGCTATCGACGAGTACAGACGCAAAAAATCAAATCTAATCGGCGAAATAGAAATCCATCTAATGTCTGATGAGTAAAATAAAATTATCTATAACGCAGATGTGCGGTGATACCTAATTTGACCATAAATCCTGATAGCCCGTAGGTTCGAATAGCGAAGCGTATTCGGACATTCGCGTCATCACCTCTACTTTCCAGCCTCCAGATATCTGTTCCAGAAAAGAGCACTCAGAGATGAAACGTATTCTGATTATTGGCAACTCGGGATCGGGCAAGAGCTGGTTGGCGTCGCGGCGGCAATGGCGGGAATTGACTGGCTCGTGCATCGCTATCGAACCAAACGACAGCAGCCAAAGGGCCCGGTTGGACCAAACAGGTAAGGGAAGATCGGGCTGCCAAAGATATGGCAGCCCCGTGCCATCAGGAGAGCATGCTTCTTAGCATCCAGGCGGTTTTTTCATGAATATCGATGCGCTGGGTCAGCACATCGGCGGTGGGCTGGTCATTGACGGCATCGACCAGATCGAACAGTTTTCTGGCGGTTCTCGCCGTGGCTTCTTGCGCCAACACCAGATGTTTGAGCATTTCACTGGCACAGGGCACCCCTTCGACCTCCTCAATGGAGGAGAGACGGACAAACTCCTTGTATGTGCCGGGAGCGGGAAAGCCCAATGCGCGGATCCGCTCGGCGATAACATCCAGCGCATTCCACTGCTCGGTGTATTGATCCATAAACATATTGTGCAGGCTGTTGAACTGCGGGCCAGTTACGTTCCAGTGAAAATTGTGGGTCATCAAATAAAGGGTGTAACTATCGGCAAGCAGTGCCGACAATCCATCTGCAATTTTCTTGCGATCGGCGGCTGAAATACCGATATCCATTTCTGGTAAAACCACACTCTCTTTTTTCATCACGCTAACTCCTGTTATTGGCTTTCGGCTTGATAAATTTGGCCGATGCTTTTGCAACAATCATCCCGCCGACCGACGCTACGGCATTCAGGCGATAGATACCGTGACGCTGGTCGACTATTCTGGCCGACAGCGCTACTTTGCTGCCGATATCGATGGGAGCAATAAAACGAACGGTCAGCTCCGCTGTTAATCCTCTTATTCCCCGTTGCAGCAACGCATGTGTCATCACCGCATCGAGCAGGGTGCTGGTCATGCCGCCATGCAAAATATCGCTGTAACCCTGATGGCGCTGGTTGGCAATAAACAGCCCTTCCGTCGTCCCTTCCTCCCCCTGATAAAAGCGAATTCCCAGTGAATCCGGGTTATGAGTGCCACACACCATGCAACGGGCGTGGGACATCATGGTCTGTTGATAGTTCTCTGATTGATATTCATCCACTTGATCTATTCACTCGCTATTTGGCCACTCGCATGTTGAGAACAGAGTGCTAGGAGAGCAGCTCTTCGATGGCGGCATGTGCCTGGGTGCCATAGATGATGGAGGGGCCGCCTCCCATCAATACCGCGACATCCACGGTGGCAATGAGTTCCGCTCGCGAAGCACCGGCCTTCACAGCCCCGGCAACATGGGCGGCAATGCAGCCATCGCAGCGGGAAGCGATACCAATACCGAGGGCGATCATTTCCCGATATTTCAGCGCCAGCGCCTCGTCCTCTTTCATAACGGCTTTGTGCAGCGCAATAAACGCATTCATGGTATCCGGGCTGCTCTTGCGATAAGCAGAGCCAAGCTGGTGTTGTTCTTTATTGATCTCTCGATAATTTTTCATCACGTTATTTCTCCGGTGTGAAAATCTCACCTTTATAGAATGACTGCACTGTCATGCTGATTAACCAGATGATCAATACAATCAGGGCACACACCACTATTTTGGCCAGATAATATGGAATGATATTCCCGGTTGCGTCGGCAAACATGGCCGAGGCTGCGGAAAACGCCGCCAGTGGAAATGAGTACGCCCACGAAGAGAGAAAGAATTTCAGTTTCAAAAAAGTGAGGGTGTTGTACATCAGCAAGATAAATACAAACAGCGCAAAATAATAAATGACATGGGCAAACAGGTCGCTGGAGCTGGCTATTTCGCTATACGAGATAAATCCGATGGAGGGCGGTGCCAGCAGAATAAACATGGTGGGCATCAGCTTCTCGGGCAGACTCTCATGAAAGAACAGCCGATAGAGCACTATGGTCAGCAGAGAGAACCAGAAAATAAGGCCAATGCTGAAGAAGAACAGGCTGATCTCGTGAAAGCCAAGCGGCATGCCACCCAGGGGCACCACGATATTGCCGACAATCGGTATAAACCATGCCGGGTTGGTGTGGGTGATTGTGAAATGGTCGCGATGGATCCAGTTGCTCATGATGTAGAGGGTGAAGAGCAGCTGCAAGCTGGCGCCCGCCGACCAGAGGGCCAGCGCTGCATCATGCCAGCTGGCCCAGTAGGCGGATTGCAACAGCAAGCTGATTGAGATGGTCGGAAAGAAATTGATCCTGACCGGGTGTTTCAGCTCATGCCGGAACTCGTCATTGTGTCTGAGGATTTTCCAGCCATACATCACCAGAAACGTCGCCAGTAGCAGGGATGACAAGACCCCGAACAGGAACCCTGCCGACTGCAACAGCAGCAGATCCGGAAACGCCTTGCGACAGGCAATCGCCGCCCCCGTCAGCCCCATGATGATTGAAAACAGTGTGACAGGCATATGTGCAATCTTGGTTATGGAGGGGATTTGCTTACCCTCTTGATTCAGGTTTTCCATCAACGTTCCCCTCCAGTTCGGCCTAGCGGTTGTGCTTACTCTTCACAACATTTCTTGTGGTTGCGCTGACGGTTACCCTGACAGCCCTGCTGTTGTCCGGAGGCTGACTTGCAGCAACCCCCTTTGCCAAGGCGGCCACGGGGAGCGCATTGACGGCTTCCCTTGCCGTGATGGCCAGCCCCCTCGGCGCAGCGCGATGCACTGCCCTGTTCAGCGGATGTCAGCTCGGTCAGATTGCCCGACTCATTGCTCAACATGTCAGCCATAGCGAGACGCCCCTGACTGGCCTGATAGACGGCAAGCCCGCTGCCCAGCAGCTTGCCAAGCATCTTGCTACCGATATTTTTCAGCACGATACGACGAGCCCCCTGCGCCTGAAGCAGCTCCGCCAGCGCACTTTTGCACTCGTTGCCAGCCACCGGATTGGCGATCTCTGCCAAGGTGCTCCCCTGTTCATCTACGAATACAAAGCGCTCTGCCTTGGCAAAATGTCCTGCGATATGGTCGTCATTCATCGGAATGGCTGTGATGATGGTCATTTGACCTCCTGCTATCACTGTTGATATTCCGGCCCTGCCCCTTGCCACTCTGCATTCGTCCCCTTGTTCAGGATCTTCCCGCAGGCTTGCCGGTTGGCATGGCCATGTTCCCAGCCTCTTGCAGCAACCAGATGAAGAGCCGTACGCATCAACTTTTACTGGTTTAGTCACGCATCATTCGGCTCGATAAGCGTCTGATCATGATGCCGCCGTAATTGGCATATGCCATGTATACGCTCAGTTTATGGCATATGCAACAAACTATTTTTTCCAACGAAGAGGTTTAGGGACTCGTTAAAGCCCGCCTTGGCATCATTCCAGGGCGCGCCAATCCGCTATTCGCTAGGGCAAAAGGCAGGGGGAGAAGTGGCGCATAAAAATCCTAATCCGCCCGGCGAAATGGCGACTTTTTGTGAAAAGGGTCACATCTGATGGCGCCGTTTAACCACATATAAATCCAGACCATGCTGATGATTAATTTATTGATATGGCGCATTGCAAACCTGACGGCGAGCCTGACATCAATACATTTATCTGTTTTTAAAGAAAAAATGGATGGTCGACTGAAAATGGCGAGTCCTGCCTGAAAACGGGATCTTCATCACATCTCGTTTTGCTGCGCACAAAAATCCAGTGATTAGCACATTTATCCGATAGGGAGGGTGCGGACGAGCCGCGATAATGATCAGGTCATTTTTATCCAGTACGTCGATACGTACTCACGCATAGCTTCCGTCACCGGAAGCGGGGAGAGCGTCATGATAACCACCTTGATCAATGAACATCTGATCAATCTCGATTTGAAAGCGACACGCAAGGAGGAGGTCTTCACCGAGATGGCCCGCCTGCTGGCGTCGCAAGGCAAGGTCAGCGACGAGCAGCAGTTCGTCAAGGATCTGTGGGCCCGTGAAGAGCTGGACAACACCGGCTTTGAAGAGGGTGTTGCCCTGCCCCACGCCAAGAGTGCGGCGGTCAGCACCCCGGCCGTCGCCATCGGCATCAGCCGCAACGGCATCGACTACGGCGCCGAAGATGGCAAGCCGTCCAAACTGTTCTTCATGATTGCCTCCCCGGCCGGTGGCGCCAACCACCATATCGAGGTGCTGGCCGAGCTCTCTGCCAAGCTGATTGAAGAGGGCTTTATCGATGCCCTGCTGGCAGCCAAAACCCCGGCCGATGCGCTGGCACTGCTGCTGGCCAAGAAAGAGGAAGCGGCTGCCGCACCTGCGGCCAACAAGGGGCTGATCATCGGTGTCACCGGTTGCCCGGCCGGTATCGCCCACACCTATCTGGCGGCCGAGTCGCTGGAGCGCGCCGCCAAGGAGCTGGGTTATGAGGTGAAGGTGGAGACCAACGGCTCCATCGGCGTCAAGAACAGCCCGACTGCGGACGAGATCGCCCGCGCCGCCGCCATCGTGGTGGCCTGTGACAAGCAGGTGGACATGGCCCGCTTCGCTGGCAAACCCCTCATCAAGACCGGCGTAAAAGCCCCTATCAAGGATGGCAAGGGTCTGATTGAGCAGGCGCTGAAAGCCCCCGCCTATGTGGCAGACAAGGATGAGAAGAAGGGTGACGAGAAGCGCGCCAGCGGCGGCAGCTCGGATCTCTACCGCTACCTGATGAACGGCGTATCGCACATGATCCCGTTCGTGGTGACCGGTGGTCTGCTGATCGCCCTGTCACTGGCCATCGGCGGCAACCCGACCCCGAGCGGCATGCAGATCCCAGAAGGGAGCATGTGGAACCAGATCCTCAACGTCGGCGTGGCCGCCTTCACCCTGATGATCCCCATTCTGGCGGGCTATATCGCCTACGCCATCGGTGATCGTCCGGCACTGGCACCGGGCTTTATCGGCGGCTGGATCGCCAACAACGGCAGCTTCTACGGCGCTGACGCCGGTACCGGCTTTATCGGTGCCATCATTGCGGGCCTGCTGGTCGGCTATCTGGTGCGCTGGATTGCCACCCGTCAGTACCACAAGATGGTGCAACCGCTGGTGCCAATCCTGATCGCCCCTATCGTCGGTTCCCTGTTTATCGCTGCGGTCTTTATCTTCATCATCGGCGCCCCGATTGCCGACATGATGACTGGCCTCAACGCCATGCTGCTCTCCATGAGCGGTGGCAGTCTGGTGCTGCTGGGTATCGTGCTGGGTGGTATGGCCGGCTTTGATATGGGTGGCCCGGTCAACAAAGTGGCCTTCCTCTTCTCCGTCGGCATGATCGCCTCCGGTCAGACCCAGTTTATGGGTGCCATGGCCTGCGCCATCCCGGCTGCCCCCCTTGGCATGTCGCTGGCGACCGTGCTCGGTCGCAAGCTCGGTATCTTCGATGCCTCTGAAATCGAAGCAGGCAAAGCCGCCGGTGCCATGGGTCTGGTGGGTATCTCCGAAGGGGCGATTCCGTTCGCCGCCCGTGACCCGCTGGCCGTTATCCCGGCCAACATTCTGGGCAGCATGACCGCCGCTGTGATGGCCTTCCTGTTTGGCATCACCAACAGCGTCGCCCACGGTGGCCCCATCGTGGCCCTGCTGGGTGCGGTCAACAAGCCGCTGCTGGCCCTGCTCTGCATGATCTGCGGTGCCATCGTCACCGGCGTGGTGGCGGTTGCCCTGAAAAAACTGCGGGTCAAAAAGAGTGATGAGGTAACTCTGGCCAAGGCGGCCTGAGTCCCCCCTCACCATCGAGGCTCCTAAACCATAAAAGAGGCCACCCCACGGGGTGGCCTCTTGTTTTTTGGGGATGGCTGGTGGGCCGTATTCCCCAATATCGACACTCACGAAATGGTGGTCGATAAGCACTCTTCCTCGTCTCTCCCCTTTCCTTTCCCTAGCTCCCTTCTTGCCTCTCCCCTCCTCAGCCCAGCACTCACACAGAGCGCCAAACTGGCTGAAATGGCAGCAATCCGGCGTCAGCGGTGTGATGTTTCTCACGCTTTGTCCGCGAAAGCGCAAAAACTAGGAAAATTTCCTAGCCCCACTAGGGATGGCTCTCAAGCCATTTTTTGCCCCTCTTATTAGAGTCACCCCACCTGATGTCGTGACCCGCACCGCGATGGGCAATATGCCCCGTCATCCCGTGCCGGGCCCGGGTTTATATGGATGGAGCGTCGAGCGCAGCAACGGCTGACAGCCCCGACGTTCCGTTCCCCCTTCCGTGGCGTGACCTCGAACAACCTATCTACAAATGAGGGGCGCGGCGGAAATACCGTCTATCTCGCAGAGGATGAACGAAGATGTTGAAATTGCTCCAACAGGTCCGGGTCCCCACCTTGGACCTGCCGGTCGAAGCCCGGCGCAAGCTCTGGTTCAAGCCGTTTATGCAATCTTATCTGGTTGTATTTATTGGCTATTTGACCATGTATCTGATCCGCAAGAACTTCAACATTGCGCAAAATGACATGATCCAGGAGTACGGTCTCTCCATGACCGAGCTTGGCATGATCGGCCTTGGCTTCTCCATCACCTACGGGGTGGGCAAGACCATCGTCTCCTACTACGCCGATGGCAAGAACACCAAGCAGTTCCTGCCGCTGATGCTGATCCTCTCCGCACTCTGCATGCTGGGCTTCAGTGCCAGCATGGGCGGCACCGGTTTCAGCCTCTACTTCATGATCTTCTTCTATGCCCTGAGCGGTTTCTTCCAGAGCTGTGGCGGTTCGTGCAGCTACTCCACCATCACCAAGTGGACCCCTCGCAACAAGCGCGGCACCTATCTGGGTATGTGGAACCTCTCTCACAACGTGGGCGGTGCCGGTGCAGCCGGTGTGGCGTTGTTCGGTGCCAACTACCTGTTTGATGGCAACGTGCTCGGCATGTTTATCTTCCCCTCCATCATCGCGCTGATCGTCGGCTTTATCGGCCTGCGCTTTGGTAGCGACTCGCCGGAAGCCTACGGCCTTGGCAAGGTGGAAGAGCTGTTTGACGAAGTGGCGAGCGAAGAGGATATCGCCACCGAGGAGCAGAAGCTGACCAAGTGGCAGATCTTCGTGAAGTATGTGCTGCTCAACAAGGTGATCTGGCTGCTCTGCTTTGCCAACATCTTCCTCTACGTGGTGCGTATCGGTATCGACCAGTGGTCCACCGTCTATGCCCACCAGGAGCTGGGCTTCTCCAAAGACGTGGCTATTCAGGGCTTTACCTTCTTCGAAGTGGGCGCACTGGTCGGCACCCTGATGTGGGGTTACCTCTCCGATCTGGCCAATGGCCGTCGTGGTCTGGTTGCCTGCGTGGCGCTGGCGCTGATCATCGCCACCCTGGGTCTCTACCAGCATGCGACTACCCAGTTTATGTTCCTGGGCTCCCTGTTCACCCTGGGCTTCCTGGTGTTTGGTCCGCAACTGCTGATCGGCGTCGCCGCCGTGGGCTTCGTCCCCAAGCAGGGCATCAGCGTAGCCGATGGCGTCAAGGGCACCTTTGCCTACCTCATCGGTGACAGCTTCGCCAAACTGGGTCTGGGCATGATCGCCGATGGCACCCCCATCTTCGGTCTGACCGGCTGGACCGGCACCTTCGCGGCGCTGGACATCGCAGCCGCCGCCTGTCTGGTGCTGATGGGCTGTGTCGCGGTCGCCGAAGAGCGCAAGATCCGCCGCATCAAACGCGAACTGAAAGCCGCCGAGCTGGCTGCCCAGACCGCCTGATAGCCATAACAACAGACGCAGATTGTTCAGGGCCACCCACAGAGGTGGCCCTTGTTGTTTGGGAAAATCCCAATCCCTGCTGGCCCATATCAGCCTGCATTGCCGTTCAAAGGACGGGCATATCCCCATCAAGATCCCACTTTTCATATGCGCTTTTGGTAAAAGCCCCCCGCTGGCGCTATCTTGTTGCTCCCCCTTGCCAGCATCACAGAGAGCAGATGAAGATCGTTGCCGTCACCGCTTGCCCGACCGGTATTGCCCATACCTATATGGCTGCCGATGCCCTGCAAAAAGCCGCCACTGGGCTGGGACTCAAGATCAAGGTCGAGACTCAGGGCGCCATGGGCATGGAGAACATGCTGACCGCCCGCGATATTGCCAGCGCCGACCTGGTGCTGATTGCCTCCGATATCGAGATTGAGCAGAAAGAGCGCTTCCTCGGCTGCACCATCCATCAGGTGAGACTGGAAACCGTGCTGCTGGATGCCAACGCCGTACTCAAGGCCCTGCCGATCCCGGCCTGATGCTGACCCGCGAGATCACCTTCTACTGCCAGCAGGGGTTGAGCATCACCCAGGCCAAGCAGTTAAACCGGCTGGCGGGGATGTTCAAATCCACCATCCGCTGCGCCAACCTCACCCGGCGCCAGACCGTTGCCGCCAGCAACCAGCTCTCCCTGTTGACCCTCGCCACCCAGCCCGGCGATCTCTGCCAGTTGCAAATTGAAGGGTGCGATGCCGAGCTCGCCCACATGGCCTTCACCTGCTGGTGCGGGGAGCTGGGTCAACCGCTGGTGCGCTCGCGTACCGCCGCACTGGCGGAGTTGCGACTGGCCAACGCCCTGCCCGACTACCATTTTGCCCTGCGCCAGCTGGCCCACAGCCCCGAACCGCTGACCAAAGCCGAGGCCCTCGAGCATCTGATCGATCTGCTGCCCGCCGAGCTGATCACCGACCGCGCCACACTGACCGCTGCGGTAGAGCGGCGCGAGCAGGTCTCGGCCACCATCATCCGCCCCGGCCTTGCCATGCCTCATGTATTGAGCGAAGGGATCAGCCAGCCAACGCTGGCCCTGCTTAGCTGCAAGGAGCCCATCGAGTGGGGCTCTCAAATCGGACCGGTGCAGACCATTATTCTGCTGGCGGTGCCGGTTGGTAGCGGACGGGAGACCCTGCGCCCCCTTACCCGACTGGCGCAGGCGATGATCGACGATGTGGTCAGCCACGCCCTGCTGTTGGCGGGCTCGGCCCCCGCCCGTCAGGCTATCGTGATCGAGAGCCTGCTAAGCTAGGCGAATTGGCTCTGGGCGCTGCTTGCTGTAACGCCAGCCATTCATCCAGCCCTCAGCACCCTGTGGTACACTCGCTGCCATCGTCAGTCTGAAGTGTGTATCCGATGAAATCTCCCCGCTCCCGTCTCTCTGTCAACCGTATGCCGCGCGATAACGCCCCGCGCCCGGCAGCCAAACCAGCCGCACCCCGCCATGCATCCCCCCGCAAACCGGAGCTGGCCCCAGAGGATCGCAAATTGCTCCTGCTGAACAAGCCCTACATGGTGCTCTGCCAGTTCACCGACGAGGCGGGCCGCGAGACTCTCAAGGATTACATCAAAGAGCCCGGCATCTATGCCGCAGGGCGGCTCGATCGCGACAGCGAGGGGCTGCTGCTGCTCACCAACGATGGCAAGCTGCAGGCGCGCCTCACCCAGCCGGGGGAGAAGACCCCCAAGACCTACTGGGTGCAGGTGGAAGGCATTCCGAGCGAGGAAAAACTGGCCGCCCTGCGCGCCGGTGTGGAGCTCAATGACGGCATGACCCTGCCCGCCGGGGCGCGCATCATGGATGAACCTGCGGTGTGGCCGCGCAATCCGCCGATCCGCGAGCGCAAGGAGATCCCCACCAGCTGGCTGGAGATCAAAATCATCGAGGGACGCAACCGGCAGGTACGGCGGATGACCGCCCATATCGGCCACCCCACCCTGCGCCTTATTCGCTACGCCATCGGCGACTGGACCCTGGATGGTCTGGCACCCGGCGAGAGCCGCTGCCTGCCCGCCCCCGAGCTGACGCCGAGCTCCAGCAGCCGCCCGCGTCCCTCCTCATCCCGTTCAGGCGCTCATACCGCCAAACCGGCCAAACCGGCAGGGGAGGCGCCACGGCGGG
>NZ_JRJY01000004.1:27972-28157 GCF_000801015.1 Aeromonas sp. ZOR0001
CGGGACGAGCGCCCCCGCACCACTCACCCAACCGAGCGTTCAACTTCAAACCCGACCAGTGGCAAACCCCGCAGCAGCGGGCGAGGAACGGCACGCCGACCGGCCCGAGCGGGCAATCCCAATAGCAGCGACAAGGAGTCATGATGAGCAATCAGGCAGAGCAATCGGCCACCAGCCACGCCCGC
>NZ_JRJY01000004.1:28273-62559 GCF_000801015.1 Aeromonas sp. ZOR0001
ATGGAGGCGCGCCTGACGGTCGCCGCCCTGGTGCAGTGGCAGGGGCGCTTTCTGGTGGTGGAAGAGGAGATAAAAGGCCAGCGCCGTTTCAACCAACCCGCCGGCCATGTGGAGCCGGGGGAAAACCTGCTTGAAGCGGCCTGTCGTGAGCTGAAAGAGGAGACGGGTCTGACCGCCACGCCGACCGCCTGGCTTGGTACCTATCTCTTCAAACCGGCCGACAGCGAGGCCACCTATGTGCGCACCGCCATCATCTTCGACCTTGAAAAAGCGCCGGGTCAGCACCATCCAGAGGATCCTGACGGTGATGTGCTGGCTTGCCACTGGCTCACTCTTGAAGAAATAGCTGAATGCAAACCGGCCCTGAGAAGCCCCTTGGTGTGGCAGTGTATTCAGGATTATCTGGCGGGGACACGGCTGCCGCTCTCGGCCCTCAAGGCCTTTATCTGAGGCCATTTGACACTCTTTTTCGGTGACAAAGGCCAACAACAGAAAAACGATTTCCTGCTATCAGGCTCCTGATGGGAACTGCGGCATGGATATGTGACCGGGGGCGCAAAACTCTGGTAGAATACGCCCCGTTTAAACGAACTGGTAACTTCGACTAATGACAGACAACAGCCAAATCAAGGTGATCGTCGGCATGTCCGGCGGCGTGGATTCTTCCGTCTCGGCCTACTTGCTCCAGCAGCAGGGCTATCAGGTCGAAGGCTTGTTCATGAAGAACTGGGAAGAAGACGACACGGACGAGTACTGCTCTGCCGCCCAGGATTTGGCTGATGCCAAGGCCGTCTGCGACAAGCTGGGGATGAAACTCCACACTATCAACTTCGCGGCCGAGTACTGGGACAATGTGTTCGAGCACTTCCTCGAAGAGTACAAGGCTGGCCGCACGCCAAACCCGGATATCCTGTGCAACAAGGAGATCAAGTTCAAGGCGTTCCTCGAATTTGCCGCCGAAGAGCTGGGTGCCACCTACATCGCCACCGGCCACTATGTGCGCCGTGACGACAGCACCGGCCGCCCGCGCCTGCTGCGCGGTCTCGATACCAACAAGGATCAGAGCTACTTCCTCTACACCCTGAGCGAGAAGCAAGTGGGTCAGAGCCTGTTCCCGGTTGGCGATCTGGAAAAGCCCGAGGTGCGCCGCATCGCCGAGCAGCTCGATCTCATCACCGCCAAGAAGAAAGACTCCACCGGCATCTGCTTTATCGGTGAGCGCAAGTTCAAGGACTTCCTGGCCAAGTTCCTGCCCGCCCAGCCCGGTAAAATCGAGACCGTGGATGGCAAGGTGATCGGCGAGCATCAGGGGCTGATGTATCACACCCTGGGCCAGCGCAAGGGGCTCGGCATCGGTGGTCGCAAAGATGCCACCGAAGAGGCCTGGTACGTGGTCGACAAAGAGGTCGAGCGCAACGTGCTGGTGGTGGCGCAGGGCGAACATCCCCGCCTCTACTCCGACGGTCTCATCGCCAGCCAGCTGCACTGGGTGGATCGCACTCCCATTCGCGAGCCGCGTCGTTGCACCGTCAAGACCCGCTACCGTCAGCAGGATATCCCCTGCCTGATCCAGCCCATCGACGACGAGACCATTCGGGTCATCTTCGACGAGAAACAGGCTGCAGTGACCCCGGGCCAATCCGCCGTCTTCTACGACGGGGAAGTGTGTCTGGGCGGCGGTATCATCGAACAACGTTTCAGCCATCCGGTTTGAATCCTTAACAGAAGGCAGCAGACGTGAGCGATAAATTCCAAGACAGAACCATGGCCTTTGCCGGCATCTGCCAGGCCGCGTATCTGGTGCAGAAGGTGGCCCGAGACGGCAGCTGTGACGAGGCCGCCCTGCGCGAGAGCCTCTCCAGCATTCTGGTGACCAACCCGAGCCAACCGCTCGAGGTGTTCAACAACACCCATCTGGCCATTCGCGACGGCTACCGTGCGCTGGTCGAGCAGCTGGGTGCCGACGGCAGCCAGAAGAATGCCGAGCTGACCCGCTACGTGGTAAGCCTGATTGCACTGGAGCGCAAGCTGGCCAAGCGCAAGGACATTCTCAACATGCTGGGTGAGCGGATCGGCCAGATCGGTCGCCAGCAACAGCACTTCGATCTGCTCGACGAGCAGATTTTGGCCAACATGGCGAGCATCTACAGCGATCTTATCAGCCCCATCGGGCCGCGCATCCAGGTGGCGGGTACCCCGCTGTTCCTGCAGCAGCCGCTGGTGCAGCACAAGGTGCGCGCCCTGCTGCTGGCAGGCATTCGTGCCTGCGTGCTGTGGCGTCAGCTCGGTGGCAGCCGCACCCAGATCATCTTCGCTCGCAAGAAGATGGTGGAGCTGGCCAAACGTTACTAATCATCGGCTCGCGCGCGGGCAAGCGAGGTCGACATCAGGGTGAACAGCCGCACATCCGCCTTGATGACAACTCAGCCCCACGCGCGAGTGGATACGGATCCCCCACACAAATCATCAGGAGTTCACCCCATGGAGCTGTCCGCGCTGACTGCTGTTTCCCCGATTGACGGTCGTTATGGCGACAAGGCCGATGCCCTGCGCCCTATCTTCTCCGAATTCGGCCTGCTGCGTTTTCGCGTCGAAGTCGAGGTGCGCTGGTTGCAAAAACTGGCCAGCCACGCCGGGATCCCGGAAGTCCCTGCCCTGAGCGCGGCCGCCAACGCCCTGCTCGATGGCATCGTCAGCAACTTCAACGAGAGTGACGCCGCCCGTATCAAACAGATCGAGCGCACCACCAACCATGATGTGAAAGCGGTGGAGTACTTCCTCAAAGAGAAAGTCGAAGTGAACCCGGAGCTGGCGGCTGTCAGCGAGTTCATCCACTTCGCCTGCACCTCCGAAGACATCAACAACAACTCCCACGGTCTGATGCTGAAAACCGCTCGCGAAGAGGTCATCAAGCCTTATTGCGAAAAGCTGATCAGCGAGCTCAAGCGTCTGGCTCACGAGTATCGTGACATGCCGCTGCTCTCCCGCACCCACGGTCAGCCTGCCACCCCGAGCACCATGGGCAAAGAGATGGCCAACGTCGCCTACCGTCTTGAGCGCCAGTTCAAGCAGATCATGGCGGTGGAGATCCTCGGCAAGATCAACGGTGCGGTCGGCAACTACAACGCCCACCTTAGCGCCTACCCGAATGTGGACTGGCACCAGTTCTCCGAGGAGTTCGTTACCTCCCTGGGTCTGACCTGGAACCCCTACACCACCCAGATCGAGCCGCACGACTATATCGCCGAGCTGTTCGACGCCATGGCCCGCTTCAACACCATCCTGATCGACTTCGACCGTGATGTGTGGGGTTACATCTCCCTGGGTCACTTCAAGCAGCGCACCATCGCAGGCGAAATCGGCTCCTCCACCATGCCGCACAAGGTCAACCCCATCGACTTCGAAAACTCCGAAGGCAATCTGGGTCTGGCCAATGCCGTGTTCCAGCATCTGGCGAGCAAGCTGCCTATCTCTCGCTGGCAGCGTGATCTCACTGACTCGACCGTACTGCGCAACCTGGGCGTGGCGGTGGGTTACTCCCTGATTGCCTATCAGGCGACCCTCAAGGGCATCTCCAAGCTGGAAGCCAACGACGCCGCCATGGCCGCCGATCTGGATGCCAACTGGGAAGTGCTGGCCGAGCCGATCCAGACCGTGATGCGCCGCTACGGTATCGAGAAGCCCTACGAGAAGCTCAAGGAACTGACCCGTGGTCGCCGCGTCGATGCCGAAGGGATGCGTACCTTTATCGACACCCTGGAGTTGCCGGAAGCGGTCAAGGTTGAGCTGAAGAAGCTGACCCCGGCCAACTACATCGGTGACGCCCAGCGTCTGGTTGATCTGCTGAAGTAAGCCAACCGGCAGTGACGAAGGGGCCCTGTGCACGATATGCCACAGGGCCCCTGTTATTTTCCCTGCCACGGCAGGATCCCGAGTGGCTTTTCCCAAGCCTGCCTTGGGCAAAACCTCTTTGCGAGACACGAGAAACAGCATGTACGAACTCAATCTGGATATCGCTCACTTCCTCGAGCACTACTGGCAGAAGCGCCCGCTCCTTATCAAGGGTGGCTTCAAGGACTTTCAGGATCCCATCAGCCCGGATGAGCTGGCGGGTCTGGCCATGGAAGAGGTGGTCGAGTCCCGCCTCGTCACCCGTTTCGACGGCAAGTGGGATGCTGCCCACGGCCCCTTCGAATCCTACGACCATCTGGGCGAAGAGAACTGGACCATTCTGGTACAGGCTTGCAACCACTGGGCTCCCGAGGTGAACGAGCTGGCGGTGCCGTTCCAGTTCATCCCGGGCTGGCGCTTTGACGATGTGATGGTGAGCTTCTCCACCCCCCATGCGGGTGTCGGCCCCCACATCGACAATTACGATGTGTTTATCACCCAGGGTCTGGGCAAACGCCACTGGCGAGTCGGCGATGCCAAGCCGCTCAACGAGTTCGCCGCCCACGCCGCACTGCTGCACTGCGAGCCGTTCGAGGCGATCATCGACGTCATCATGGAGCCGGGTGACATCCTCTACATTCCGCCCGGATTCCCCCACGAAGGCTACGCCATCGAGCCCTCCATGAACTTCTCGGTGGGTTTCCGCGCACCGGATGCCAAGGCGCTTATCTCCTCCTTTGCCGATCACCTGATCGACAACGAGGTGCGTACCGAGCGTTACGGCGATGCCGACCTCAAGCCCCGTGCCCGTCACGGCGAGATCCAGCCCCACGAGCTGCACCGTCTGCGCGAGCTGATGCAGCAGGCTCTCGATGACGAGACCCTGTTCAAGGAGTGGTTCGGCACCATGATCTCCGAGGCCAAGCACGATCTGGACGTCAATCCGGTGGAGCCGGACTACAGCGCCGAGGAAGTGGCCGACCTGCTGACCCAGGGCGAGCCAGCCATCAAGGTGCCGGGTCTGCGCACCGTCTGGTTTAGCGGCGAAAGCCAGCAGTGCTTCATCGACGGCGAAGCCTGGACCCTGCAGAGCGAAGACGCGGCCGCCATTTCGCTGTTGTGTGACAAAGACATCATCACTCAAGCCGATATGGTGGAGCTGGCCGATCAGGCCGGTTTCCTGCAACTGCTGACCCGTCTGGTCAACCGCGGGTACTGGTTCTTCAACTGATCCAGCGATGACTGAACGACAAAAAGGCGCCTTATGGCGCCTTTTTTGTCACTCAGATACGGTTCAATTAACAATCGATGCGCGAAACTGAACCCACTCTTGATGAACCGACAAGTGGTGATTTATTGAGCTAACATGGATGGGTATCATGCGTCCGTCCCTGTTCACAAGAGAAGCGCCACCATGCAAATCACCTCCCGGCCCATGCCGCTGCCCGATTACGGCAAATACCCCTCCTCTCCGGCTGTCACACCCGAGCAGGTCAGTCAGGCCCGTAACGAAGCACTGACCAAGAAGGATGAATTGCAGGCACAGAGCGAAGAGAAAGCAACGGCTCGCAGAACCCTGGCGGTCTCTTATACGGCTAACCAGCAAGATAAAGCCGTGGTGGAGCGCTACCCGGAGGCCAGCGGTCAGGAAAGCGACAGCAAGTCGGGCCCGAGCACGGCTGAACTCTATCAGGCGGCCAATCGCAACCAGCGCCAGCAGAATCTGAGCGACTACATGCAATTCCAGCAGAGCCCGCTCGCCCAGCAGATGGGTGACATGGTGGGCGAAGATAATCGCAAGGGCACCCAGCTCGACATCATTGCCTGAGCCAATTTGCTCGAATAAGCCCGGCAGGGACTGATATAAACTGAAAAAGCCCTCAATGAGGGCTTTTTCGTTATGGCATGTCGCTGCGACTTCTCGTTATAACGTCTCGCTATAAATGGGACACTTCTGCCTGCGCGTCCGGCAGCTCGTCGGGAAGTTCATCAAACAGGGGGTGATAGAGCACCTCCCCCTGCACTCCCGCAAACCCCCCTTCCTGCAACTCCATCGCCATAAAGCAGTCGGCAGGCACCTCATAGATGCAGTGGAGGCCAAACTCGCTAGCCGAGCGGAAACCGAAACGGCTGTAATAGGCCGGATCCCCGAGTACAACCACCCCTTTCCAGTCCATCTCGAGCGCCGTATCAAGCCCTTCACGGATAAGATCCGAGCCAATCCCCTGGCCTTGCCAGTCGGGATGAACCGCGACCGGCGCCAGACCGAGCCAGGGCCCTTCCATGCCGTTAATGGTGATCGGGCTTAGCATCAGGTGCCCCATGAACTCGTACTCTTCCTCTTCGACCATGGTCACTACGGCAGCACCACATTCGCGCAGGCGGTTGACCAGTTCGGCCTCATCGGAACGACCGAAGGCGGCACTCAGCAGCTCATAAACCGGCAGCATGTCACCGGGGCGCTCGGTTCTCAACATCAGGTATTACTCCTCGTACAGCAGAGCGGGCATTATTCCACACAACGGCTGGTCATTCTGAGTACCTTTGTCCAAAAATGGGAGGGTGCACTCAGGAAAACGAGCGGCAAACTGCTGCTGCAAGGCGGTTAGCGTCGCCGGGGTGACCCTGTTCATCGCCTCGCGGTAGGCCAGCCAGAGGGCGGGAGCCTCCCGCGCCAACCGCTCAAAGGTCAGTTCGGGCGTTTGATGCCAACAGCCATCCAGCTCGTCGACCAGCTCCGGCAGCTCCACCAGCAGCCGTAACTGCTGATAGCGTATCTGCGGCGAGTCACCGTTGCCGCCCAGCGCCTGCGCAATCAATTGGTTGAACCAGTGGAGCCGTGATGCGCGCTCCTCGCGGCTGAGCAGATCGGGCCCCTGACGCTGCAGCGCGGCCAGTTGCAGCAACCATGCCAGTCCCTGTTCATCCCTGTCTTTCAGCAAGACGCCGCCAAGATGGGACAACTGCTCCGGTTCGGCCTGCTCCAGCAGATCGACGGGATAACAGTGCAGCGCCAGCAACCACTCAAGATGCGGCGGGCAGCGCAGAAAACAGGGCTTCTCCCCCGCGCCCCTCTCATCCACAAAGAGCGATATAGCCAGCTTGCCGTTGGTACTCTGCCGATCCAACGTTACAGGATCCCACAGGATCACCACGGCGATCCGCTCATCTGCCAGCCAGCGGGAAATTTCCTCGCGCAAGGGGTCGGGTAAGGAGGGTGCGCGATCCAGTCGCCAGTAGCTCACGTCACACGGCTGGCGACCACTGATATGGCGCCGCCCGCGATAGTGCATCCCCACTTTTGCCATCACCCGGCCGGAGGCTAAATTGTCTGGCATATGGCGAGCCGTCAGCGCAGGCAGTTGCAGTTGGTCAAAGGCGAACCCCTTGACCAAGCCAGCGGCCCGAGTAGCCAGACCGCGATTTTGCCAGGGCACGCCCACCCACCAGGCGAGCTCGCCATTCCAGTGCAGGGAGATCACCCCAAGCAACGCCGCACCTTGCTCCTCTGGCAAGGTGATGGCCCAGCTCCAGCCAAGGCCAAGCGCCGCCTTGCGCCAGCTGAGGGCCAGCCAGTCGCGGGCCCCCTCCGGCGGATAGGGATGAGGAATATTAAGGGTGTAGCGGGCCAGCGCCTCGTCGCTGCAGTAGCGCACGATCTCGCGATCATCGTCAGCCTGCAGTGGTCGCAGCTCGACGCCTGATAGCGGATGATCCTCAGCCAGAGTCGGCACCGTCACGCGACGCGCCAGCAGGCGATTGAGCACGGCGCCCAAATCGGCCTCGGGGGTGAGCGGCAAGTCAGCCCCCACAGGGCCAAGGGTGAGCAGTCCCTGCTCCCTGGCGAGGGTCAGCAGCGAGGTGGAGGCACTGATCAGGATCTGGCAGCTGGGATCAACATGAAAATCCGCCAGCAGATCCCCATCGAGCCAAGCAGCCAGTAGGGCCCCCGGGCAGAGCACACCGTCAGGAGGGCTGCTCGCCCAGGGTGCATCGGTTTGATCGAGGGCGGCCGCCGCCTCTTTGCCGAGCAGCAGGTGCCAGCAATGACCTTGCTGCTGCCAGTGCTGCAACAGCGCAGCCCACTGCGGTTGCCACAGACTGGCCTCGATCAGCAATTCCATCAGCTGGCCTGACAGGCCACTGGCAGCGTCAGATGGCGGGGATGGGCTTCGATACGGGCGATCCAGCTACGGATAGCAGGCCACCCCTGCAGGGAGAAGATCCCCTCCTCTGCCACGTGGGTGTAGGCATAAAGGGCGATATCGGCGATGGTAGGCGCATCACCGCACAGGTAGGGGCTCTGTTTCAGCTGCTGCTCCATTACCGCCAGCGCCTTCTCGCCACCGGCTTTCAGACCGTCGAGCCGCGCCTCCTGCGACTCGGGTCGGCCGAGATAGTGAACGATAAAGCGGGCCACCGCGATGTAGGGCTCATGGCTGTACTGCTCGAAGAACATCCATTTGAGCACCTCGGCCTGCTGGCGCGGATCGGTTGGCCACAAGGTGCTACCTTGCGCTTGCGCCAGAAAGAAGAGGATGGCATTGGATTCCGCCAGCGTATCGCCCTGGCCAATCTCCAGCACCGGGATCTTGCCGTTGGGGTTCATGGCCAAAAATGCGGGGGTACGGGTATCCCCCGCCTGAATATCGACCTCTACCCACTCAAGGGGCAGCTCCAGCCAGCGAGCCAGCAGCCACACCTTGTAACAGTTGCCGGAACGCAGATCACCATACAGACGCATACACACTCCTTGTGAAAACAGATTTGAATAGCGCGCTCAGGGAGCCAGACGCTCGATATGCCAGCCATCCCCGTCGCGGGTGTAGTAGAAGCGGTCGTGCAGCCGGTGCTCGCCCCCCTGCCAGAACTCCACCGTCTCGATCACCACCCGGAATCCGCCCCAGAAGCTCGGCAGCGGCACTTCGCCATTGGCAAACTTCTGCTTGAGCTCGAGGAACTTGGCCTCCAGCACGCCGCGGGCCGAGATGCGGGTCGACTGCTTGGAGACCCAGGCAGCGATCTGGCTATCCTTGGGACGGCTGTGGAAATACTTCATCACCTCGAAGGTGCTCATCTTCTCCACCCGGCCAGTCACATGAACCTGTCTGTCCAGCGTGTGCCAGGGGAAGAGCAGGCTGATACGGGGATTGCCTTCCAGCTGCTGCGCCTTGCGACTCCCCATGTTGGTGTAAAAGACCATCCCCTGGGCGTCGTAGTGCTTGAGCAGCACGGTACGCTGCCAGGGCTGACCATCGGCATCCACCGTCGCCACAACCATGGCGGTGGGATCGGTCAATTTGGCTTCACAGGCCTGCGCCAACCACTTCTCGAACAGCTCGAGGGGCTCGGCCGGCAGATCGGCCCGGTGCAGCCCGCCACGGGAGTATTCACGGCGCAGATCAGCAACATCCATCATCTTGATTTTCCTTCAAATAAATAATGGTTCCACGACCATCAAGAGAGTGACGCAGGCATTGTGCTCCGCTCATCTTCCAGTGACAAGCCATAACGCAGCCGAGCACTCCACCGCAGAACAGATAACACTTCGGCAGTTGCTCTTGCCAATTTTCAGACGTAGTCACAGTCAAAAAGGGAATCACACTCGACCACACTTTATATATCTACCTTGCACCGCATGACCCTTACACCTATCATTGCGCCGGTTTATCTGTTTTAGAATCATCCACAGCTACTCGGATGGTTCATCTTTATCTGGCCAAGGTTAATCTCATGCTCAAATCCCCACTGTTGCCCCGTTTCGGGGATCTGGTCGTTGCCATTGTTGACGATGTGCTCGGTCAGGGTCTTACCCTCGACCGCGCCTATGCCCGTCACTTCTCCGGCATCGAACTCAAACCGCAAGAACAGGCAAGGATTGCCCTGGTCACCGGCGACCTGCTGCGCCGTCTCAGCCTCTATTGTTTCCTCACCGGTATTCAGGTGCGTCAGGCCGAAAAGAATGTCTGGCCGCTGCTGCACAGCTGGCATGCCTTCCACAAAATTGCCCAGCCCAACCACCCGACCCTGGATCGCTTCAATGAAGAAGCATTCCGCCGCCGTCTGACCGAGGCGAAGAAGAACCCGGTATTGATGGATGGTTGCCCGAGCTGGTTGGAGAAACTGGGTAGCGAGCAGCTGGGTGAAGCCTGGCCTGCCGAGCGTGCCGCCCTGGCCTGGATGCCCAAGCGTTACCTTCGGGTCAACACCCTCAAGTGCACCCGTGATGAGCTGCAGGCCATGCTGGCCAAAGAGCAGGTCACCACCATTCCGGTTGAAGGTGTGGAGACAGCCCTGCAGGTCACCTCCGACGCCGCCCTGTTCCGTACCAAGGCCTTCGCCGATGGTTGCTTCGAACAGCAGGACGCTGGCTCCCAGCTGGTTGCTGCTGCGCTGGAAGTTGCCCCAGGCATGCGCGTTATCGACGCCTGCGCCGGTGCCGGTGGCAAGACCCTGCATATCGCCGCCATGATGCAGGGCAAAGGCCGCCTGCTGGCGATGGATGTGGAAGAGTGGAAGCTGGAGAACCTCAAGCAACGCGCCCGTCGCGCCGGTGCCCACAACGTGGAGACCCGGGTCATCACCAGCAGCAAGACCGTCAAGCGCCTCAAAGAGAGCGCCGACCGCGTACTGCTTGACGTGCCCTGTTCCGGTCTTGGCGTACTCAAGCGCAATCCGGATGCCAAGTGGCGTGATACCGCCGAGCGTCTGCCGGTGCTGGTCGCGCTGCAAGAAGAGATCCTGCAGCGTTACAGCCAGATGGTGAAGGTGGGCGGCCTGCTGGTCTATGCAACCTGCTCCATCCTGCCCGAGGAAAACCGTCAGCAAGTGGACAAGTTCCTCGCCGCCAACGAGAACTTCCGTCTACGTGACGATCACACCGTGAGCCCGTCCGAGACCGGCTTCGACGGCTTCTACATGGCTCGTATCGAACGGATCGCCTGATCTGCCCGATGACCATATAGACAAAAGCGGCTGCCATTGGCAGCCGCTCTGTTTTGGCTTGCTGACACACTCCCGATGGGGTTACAGCGCAGCAATCGCCTCTATCTCAATCTTCACATCCTTCGGTAACCGAGCCACTTCCACGCAGGAGCGCGCCGGATACATGGCATCGTGCTCGGTGAAGAAGTCGTTGTAGACCTGATTTACCGCAGCAAAGTCGTTCAGATCCGAGACAAACACCGTGGTCTTGAAGATGTTGCGCACCTCGCCGCCTGCCGCCTCGACAATCGCCTGTACGTTTTGCAGCGAGCGCAGGGTCTGCGCTTCGATCCCCTCCACAACGTCGCCGCTCACCGGGTCCAGCGGGATCTGACCGGAGGTGTATAGGATGTTGCCAATCCGGGTGGCCTGCACATAGGGGCCGATGGCGCTCGGCGCCGCCTTGGTAGTGATAACCTGTCGCATCTGTTACTTCCTCGTGCTGACAAACAAAAAGTAGGCCCGGAGCAAGCCTGCTCACCCCGGGCATGAGAGCTACATCATGTTGGTGAAGGTTCTGGAGATGACGTCCTGCTGCTGCTCGCGGGTCAGGGCGTTGAAGCGCACCGCATAACCGGAGACCCGGATGGTCAGGCTGGGGTACTTGTCCGGATTGTCGATGGCATCCAGCAGCATCTCGCGATTCATCACATTGACGTTGAGGTGCTGACCCCCTTCCACATCCCGCTCATGATGGAAGTAGCCATCCATCAGCCCCACCAGATTGCTCTCGCGATTGGCCGGCTCCTTGCCGAGCGCCCCCGGCACGATGGAGAAGGTGTAGGAGATCCCGTCCTTGGCGTATTTGAACGGCAGCTTGGCCACCGAGGCCAGCGAAGCGACCGCCCCCTTGCGATCCCGACCGTGCATCGGGTTGGCTCCCGGTGCAAACGGGGCACTGGCGCGGCGGCCATCCGGGGTGTTGCCAGTCTTCTGGCCATAGACCACGTTGGAGGTGATGGTCAGGATCGACTGGGTCGGTACCGCATTGCGGTAGGTCGGCAGCCCCTGGATCTTCTTCATGAAGCGCTCGACCAGATCGCAGGCGATGGAGTCGGCCCGCTCATCGTTGTTGCCGTACTGGGGATACTCCCCCTCAATCACGAAATCGACCGCCAGCCCGTCAGCATCGCGCACCGGCTTGACCCGAGCGTACTTGATGGCCGCCAGCGAATCGACCGCCACTGACAGACCGGCAATGCCGCAGGCCATTGTGCGATAGACGTCGCGATCGTGCAGCGCCATCAGCGAGGCCTCATAGCTGTACTTGTCGTGCATGTAGTGGATCAGGTTCAACGCGCTGATGTACTGCACCGCCAGCCAATCCATAAAGCTGTCGAGGCTGGCCATGACAGTGTCGTAATCCAGCACCTCGTCCATGATGGGCGCCACTTTCGGGCCGACCTGGATCTTCAGCTTCTCGTCCACCCCGCCGTTGATGCAATAGAGCAGGGTCTTGGCCAGGTTGGCGCGGGCACCGAAGAACTGCATCTGCTTGCCGATCACCATGGGGCTCACGCAGCAAGCGATGGCGTAGTCATCGCTCTCGAAGTCGGTGCGCATCAGGTCATCGTTTTCATACTGCAGGGATGAGGTATCGATGGAGACGCGGGCCGCATAGGTCTTGAAGGCTCGCGGCAATCCTTCTGCCCAGAGGATAGTGAGGTTGGGCTCGGGCGCCGGCCCCATGGTCTTGAGGGTGTGGAGGTAACGGAAGGAGTTCTTGGTCACCAGGGTGCGACCATCCAGCCCCATGCCACCGATCACCTCGGTCGCCCAGATGGGGTCGCCGGAGAAGAGGGAGTCAAACTCGGGGGTACGCAGGAAACGTACCATGCGGATCTTCATGATGAAGTGATCAACCAGCTCCTGGGCATCCTGCTCGCTGATAAGCCCCGCCTTAAGATCCCGCTCGATATAGATGTCGAGGAAAGTGGCAGTACGACCGAGGGACATGGCCCCGCCATTTTGCGACTTCACCGCCGCCAGATAGGCAAAGTAGAGCCACTGCACTGCCTGCTGCGCCGTGCGTGCTGGCCCTGAGATATCGAAGCCGTAGTTGGCCGCCATCTGCTTGATCTGCACCAGTGCCCGCTTGTGCTCGGCCAGCTCCTCGCGCTGGCGGATCACCTGCTCCAGCAGCTCTCCCCGCTCAAGCGCCGGTTGCAGATCGGCAAACTGCAGCTCCCGCTCACGGATTAGATAATCTATGCCATAGAGCGCGACCCGACGATAATCTCCGATAATGCGACCACGGCCGTAACCATCCGGCAAACCGGTCAAAATTCCTGATTTTCGGCAGCGCAACATCTCGGGAGAGTAGACGTCGAACACTCCCTGGTTATGGGTTTTGCGCAATTCGCTGAAGGTATATTCAAATTCGGGATCCATCTCCCGGCCATATGCTTCAAAAGAGCTGCGGATCATATTTACGCCGCCAAATGGATGCAGTGCTCTTTTAAGGGGCTTGTCGGTTTGCAGGCCAACGATTTTTTCCAGCCCCTGCTCGATATAACCCGGCCCGTGGGCGGTGATTGTGGTGGCAATATTGGTATCAAAATCAACGGGCGCGTGGGTGGCATTCTCGATGCGGATCCCCTCCATCACCTTGTTCCATAAAGTGGTGGTCGCTTCGGTCGCATCTGCTAAAAACTGTTCGTCACCTTCATAGGGGGTGTAGTTCTGCTGGATAAAATCACGGACGTTGATCTCGTGCTTCCAGTTTTCACCGGCAAACCCTTGCCATGCCTGACGGAATTTATCCTGATCCAATTGCATATCAACTTTCATCAAATAAACCTCATTCACTACTCATGACACTACAGTGGAAGATGTCAGACGCACTCGGCCTGACGAACCTGCTGCCCCAGACGAATGGCATCCAGCGCGATCATTTTCTCTTCATTGGTGGGAATAACTGCCGCCAGCACCATGGACTCTGCCGCCGAAATTACCCGGCAGCCCTCGCTATTGGGACGCTGGTTAAACGGCTCGCTGATCGCTACGCCAAATACCTGAAGCCGTTCGCATACCAGCTTTCTGATAAAGGCCGAGTTCTCGCCGATCCCGCCGGTGAAAATAACGGCATCCATCCGGCGCAATGAGGTGGCATGGCCGCCGATATGGCGGGCAATACGGTGGACAAAGGCGTGGATCGCCAGTTTCGCGCCGGGGTGCCCTTCGTGATAAGCAGCCTCCAGTACGCGCATATCGGAAGAGAGGCCGGAAATACCGAGCAAACCGGAGTGCTTATTCAATATCCGTTCGATATCCTCGATGGATTGCCCCGTCTTGCTGGCGATATAGGCCAGCGCACCAAAGTCGATATCACCGCTGCGACTGCCCATAATCAGCCCCTCCAGCGGGGTCATCCCCATCGAGGTATCGACGCTCTTGCCATCCTGTACCGCACAAATAGAGGCGCCATTGCCCAGATGGGCGATGACCAGACCGGCATGCTGCTCATCCAGCCCCATAAATACGCAAGCCTGCTCGGCGACATAGCGATGAGAGGTGCCATGGAAGCCATAACGGCGCACACCGTAATCCTGCAAATATTGATAAGGCAGCCCATAGATATAGGCTTCCGGCTTGAGGGTCTGGTGAAAGCCGGTATCAAATACCGCAATTTGGGGTTGTGTCGGAAATAGCTGACGAGCCGCCATCACACCGCTCAGATTGGCGTGATTGTGCAGGGGGGCCAAGGGTGACACCTGCTTTATTTTGGCCAAGACATGTTCATCAATGATCACGGCTTCGCTAAATTCACTGCCACCATGCGCAATCCGATGACCAATCAGCACAATCGAATCCAGCAGATCGCGCTTGTTCAATTCAGCCGCAATGGCAGCCAATGCACAGGTGTGGTTATTTTCAGGTAATGACATAGCGGGCTCTTTACCCACTTGCAATTGGGGATGGGCCGTCTCAATACCATCCGCCATACCGGATATCACCACCTCACAGGATTGACTCTCCAGTACCGAGAATTTGACCGACGAAGAGCCGCAATTGATAACCAGAACCAACGAATCAAACTTCATTACATCGCCTCGATATTTATGATGTCGAGTCACTGCAGTCAGAACATATTTACCACTGTTTGTGGTGGCCAAATAACGGATAGTCTTGCCCTGGGCCCAAATAATTGGACCAACCAAGAACCGGTTATTGCGCGCTTCTGACTGCGCCATGCAGACCCCGCCAAGAGGTCAGGGTCTGAATGGCTGATGACTTGCAGAAAAGGTTTTCAGAACAGCTTGGAAACAATATTCAGGATGGTCAGCACACCGATGATGGTGACAAACACGTTGCTGGCCTGGCCTTTATATTTGGCCAGCGCAGGTGTCTTGCTCACCGCATACATCGGCAGCAGACAGAGCAGGGAAGCGATGATCGGCGCCCCCATTGCCTCAATCAGGTCGAGGATGTTGGGGTTCACATAAGCGACCAGCCAGGTCGAGCCCATGATGAACAACATACTGACCATGTTGAGTTTTTTACTGGAAACCTTGCTCTTGTCGCCCTGGTAGCCAAAGCGGAGGATAAGGCCGTTCAACCCTTCCAGCGTCCCCAGATAGTGGCCGAAGAAGGATTTGAAGATGGCAACCAGCGCAATGATGGAAGCGGCATACTCCAGGGTGGTGGCAAATGCAGACTTGCTGCCAGCCAGCGAGGAAAAGTGGTTGGCCAGATAGGAGAGCACCGGAATATTCTGGGCCTTGGCTTCCGCCATATTTTGCGGCGACAGGGTAAAGAGGCAGCTGAAGGCAAAGAACATCACCACGGCCACCATCAGCATGCTGGCACCGGAGATAATCTTCGAGCAGCGCTTCTCGGTAAAATCGCGACCGAACTCCTGCTCATACTCTTCCCGTTTGGAGACGATGAAAGAGGAGACAATCGGCGAGAAGTTGAAGGAGAAGACCATGATGGAGATCCCCAACCAGACGGTGACCAGAATACCGTCGTGACCAAACATCGATATCTCGCTCAGATTGACCTGATCAAAGACGGCACTGTTCCAGTACGGAACGAGGGAGAGAGAGATAACCACCAGACTGGCGATGAAAGGAAATACCAGATAGCTCATCACGCGAACCATCAGATCCTTGCCGAAATAGATCACGAAGGCCATCAACAGCAGCAACCCAAGGGCGACAACACCCCGATTGAGCGGCGCCATTTGCAACTGATGCTCCCAGAATGCCATGAAGGTATTGGTGATTGTCACACCATATATCCAAAGCAGTGGGCAGATGGCAAAGAAATAGAGGAAGGTAATTACCACCCCGCCCATTTTACCAAAATGCTCTTCAACGGTCTCGGTAATATTTGCCGATGGATTGCTGCCAGAAAGACATAATCTGGCCAACGCCCTGTGGCAATAAAATGCAATGGGGTAAGCCAGCACCAACATGATTAATATTGGTATCAGGCCACCATATCCGGCCCGAATGGGGAAAAATAGAACACCTGCACCGATCGCTGTACCAAATAGACCGAGTCCCCAGGTTGTATCCGACTTACGCCATGCTTTAACACTCTCTTTACTGCTGCTAACGACACTATCCAATATCATGACTGTATTCCTTACAGGCTAAATTGACGGATATTGTTCTGTTCGATAATTTCGGCGATTCGGGTCAGGTCAATATTGCCACCCGAAATAATGCTGACGGTCTTTTTGCCTTCGACATAATGTTTCAGTTTGCCACTGAGCAGCGCTGCCGAGGCCAAAGCTCCCGCCCCTTCGGTAATCACCTTGTTGCGCTGAATAAGGTCAACCATGCTATGACGAATATCATCCTCGGTGACCAGTACAATATCATCCACCAATTGTTTGACGATTTCGAAGGTCAGTGAACCGGGTCTTGCCACATCACAGCCATCGGCCAGCGTGCTGCTGGTTCTGTGATTGGTCATGGTACCGGCATAGAAAGAGGCCGCCATACCGTGCACATTCTCGGATTGCACACCAATCACCTTGATGGTCGGATTAATAGATTTGATAGCCATGGCAACACCGGCAATCAAACCACCACCACCGATCGGCACGATGATGTTATCGACATCATACAAATCTTCGATAATTTCCAGGCCAATGGTGCCCTGGCCGGCAATCACTTTTGCATCGTCGAAGGGGGGGATAAATACGCGGCCTTCCATCTCCACGATTTCGCTAACTTTGGCAATGGTGTCATTGAAGCTATTTCCATGAAGGATCACTTTGGCTGAATAGTCACTGGTTGCAGCAATTTTTGATTTGGGGGCACAGCAAGGCATGACCACCTTGGCATCAATTCCCAACATAGCACTGGAGAGTGATACACCTTGGGCATGATTGCCCGCCGAGCAGGCGACAACACCTTTTTGTCGGTCTTCCAGACTTAATGAACTGAGTTTGTTGAAGGCACCACGAATTTTAAAAGAGCCTGTACGTTGCATGTTTTCAAGCTTGAGGTAAACCTCGCCATGGCAACGTTCGCTGATGTAGTTAGAGGGTAGTTGCGCGGTCTTGTATATATGATTGGTCAGTCTTTTTTTGGCTTCAGTAATATCATGAAGACCAATGGGCAGATTGCTATACATCTTCATCGCAAATCTCTTTTTATTTATTAATTTGTAGGGTTTTATTTCACAGGGCGAAGCGATACTAGGTTCTATCACTTGCAATTAATGTGAGCATAAACACAAAAAAATCTACAAAGAGACTGCGTTACGGTGAAATTATCAAAAAATGTGATGGCAGCAACACTTGAATCCAAATGGATTAAAAAAAGTAATCATATATTGGCAAACAATATAATTAACAACTCCAAAACAAAGCCGTAAAGATTAGATTTTTCAGGGCAATTGCGTTGCTTTTTGCAACCGGCAATCAGTTGCTTGCCTGCCAGAACCGGGACAATAAAAAAGGGAGCCTATAAGGCTCCCTCTCGACAACACAGAACCGATTACTCGGCTGCAGCATCATCTTTCTTGTACTTGGCAGCAGTCTCTTTGATCAGAGCCTGCAACTCGCCAGCCTGGAACATCTCGATCATGATGTCACAGCCACCGATCAGCTCACCTTCAACCCACAGTTGGGGGAAGGTCGGCCAGTTGGCGAATTTTGGCAATTCGGCGCGGATATCCGGATTCTGCAGGATATCAACGTAGGCAAACGGCTCGCCGCAGGACATCAGAGCCTGGGAGGCCTGGGCAGAGAAGCCACAGCTGGGTAGCTTGGGGGAGCCCTTCATGTAGATGATGATGGGGTTGTCAGCCAGCTGCTGCTTAATCTTTTCAATAGTTTCCATAGGTGCCTCACTAGAGCGATTTCGGCGGCCATTCTACTGCAATCTTGCCCGAGCACAAACTGACAAAGGGGTGACCCGGCTCGAATTGTGCAAAGAACCCACACAGGATTGATCGCGATCATGGCGCCAATCAAGAGTTGTTAGGCCATCTTTGATACTGCTACAATCCCTTGGCTTTGGGCTACCCAGCCCCATCATTTTAAAAACAACTCTTTTCACATATAGAAAAGAGTACGCAATGTCTTGCAACCGTCGCCTTCGCACGGTCCAGCCAATGGAGAGTAGAAAATGGCATTCGAACTTCCCGCTCTGCCCTATGCAATCAACGCTCTGGAACCGCACATCTCCCAGGAAACTCTGGAATATCACCACGGCAAGCACCACAACACCTACGTGGTCAACCTGAACAATCTGGTGCCGGGTACCGAGTTTGAAGGCAAGTCTCTGGAAGAGATCATCAAGACCTCCAACGGCGGCATCTTCAACAACGCCGCCCAGATCTGGAACCACACCTTCTACTGGCACTGCCTCTCCCCGAATGGCGGTGGCGAGCCGACTGGCGCCCTGGCTGATGCCATCAACAAGGCATTCGGCTCCTTCGCCGAGTTCAAAGATGCCTTCACCAAATCAGCCATCGGCAACTTCGGTTCCAGCTGGACTTGGCTGGTGAAGAAAGCTGACGGCTCTCTGGCTATCGTCAACACCTCCAACGCTGGCTGCCCGCTGACTGAAGCCGGTACCACCCCGCTGCTGACCGTTGACCTGTGGGAGCACGCCTACTACATCGACTTCCGCAACCTGCGTCCGAAGTACATGGAAACCTTCTGGGCTCTGGTTAACTGGGAATTCGTGGCCAAGAATCTGGCTGCCTAAACAGCCTCGCTTGCCAAAACGCCCCGCACTGCGGGGCGTTTTTTTATCTCGATATGGCTGCGTAAATGAATAAGGCGCCCGCAGGCGCCTTTTACATATCGAGATAGCCCATTTACTGGTCCAACTCGTCCATATATTCATCCAGATTGGCATCGTCGGCCTGCTCTTGCTGAGACGCTTTCAGCTCGGTCTGCTTGCCCGTCACCTTGCCCTGGTTATATTGCAGGTAGAAATCCTTGGTCAGCGCATAAGGATCGAGGGAGTTGTCGATGATCCGCTCCTGATCGATCAGCTTGGCACGTGTGCCCAAGCCATCCAGCGCCCAGTGTGCGACCTTCATCGGGAAGGTCAACAGGGCATAGGGGAAGTAGAAGCTGTCAATCGCATCGCCAACCAGCTCACGGGTGGTGGTCGGGCCGTAAACAGGCACCATGATGTAGGCACCATTACCGATATCGGCCCTGCCCAGCACTGTGTCCATCTCCAGCTTGTTACGCTCGAGGCCGGCATGTTTGGCCACATCGAAGATACCCAGCAGACCGACCGTGGTGTTGAGGGTAAAGCGCCCCAGGTTGGTGCCTGCCCCTTTCAAATCACCGGTGATCAGATGGTTCACCATGCTGCTTGGCTCATCAAAGTTGGCAACAAAGTTGGCAATGCCATCCTTCACCCCGACCGGAATGTAGCGGGCATAGGCATGTACCACAGGACGTGCCACATAGGGTTCCAGCACATCATAGTTGACCGCCCACATGGCCCGGTTGGCCCCCTGGAAGGGATCGCGCGGATCGGCCGCCGTACTGGTGGCTCCCGGATTATTCATGCCGGGATTGAGCTCCAGACTCTCTGGGCCAGGCTTGGGTGGGCCACCGGCACAGCCAGCCAGCAAGAGGGCTGCCAGTATGGCCCCTGAACGAAGATACATATGATTGTCCTGACGTTTTATTTTGATTTATCAGAAGTATAGATAACCCGGCTCCTATCCAGGAGCCGGGTTATCCAAAGGCATATTAGAGGGCGTGATCGATGCGGATGTCAATCGGAGCAGCAGGGATCTCGGCCGTCTTGACCGACACGGATACCCCTTCGAAGGCTCCTTCCTTGTTCATCACATTGCCACCGCGCGAGAGACGTGCCTTGAACTGCAGCTCCGGATAGGCCGCCAGTTTGCTGCCTTCCATCATGGCATCGCCATCCCCGAGTGACAGGGTTACAGGCAAGGTTGGCCCTGCGATACGCTTCACGGCGATAGGCATGGGTGGCCCGTTGGGCACCACGGCAAAGACGAAGAGATGGGCATCTTCCGGCATCTGAATGCCCGCCGCCAACGTGACGTGGATGGGGAATTCCCCCTTCTTCACCGCCAGCGGTTGTCCCTCAACTGCGCCCGCTTTGGCTGCGCCTGAATTCGTCACCTCGATGCCGCGCTGCTTGAGCTGCGCGCGGGCATACTCCATGGAGCGCTCGACCATCACGTAACGGGGGGTACCTTTCTCCATCAGTGGCAACATCGCCTGCCAGCGAGCCAGCGCGGTCTGGAAGTCCTCTTTTTGCAGCGCCATAAAGGCATAGACAGAGCGCGCCTCGACATTGTCCGGATCCTGCGCGATAGCAGCCTGCAACAGGGCATCCGCTTGCGCCTCATCCCCCGTCATCATCAGCGCCTGCGCATAGGGCACCGCCACCAGCGATTTCTGGGGGGCAAGCGTGTAGGCCCGCTCCAGCGCCTCGCTGGCCATCTCGGGATCATTGCCATCCAGCGCCAAACGTCCCAGCAGCAGCCAGCCGCGGTAGTCGTTCGGTTCATCCTTGAGGCGGGTACGCAGTGCCAGCGTGAAATCCAGCAGATCCTGCTCGGTCACCTTGGCATCCCGCTCCACCAAAATGCGGTTGCTCAGCTCGCCAAGACGGCTGCTGGCATCTTGCCAGCGACTCACCTCTTGCCATGAGCCCAACTTGTAGTAGAGCCCCAGACTCACCACCAACAGCACCAGCACACCCGGGATCCAGATCAGACTCTTGCCACTGCGGGCAGTCTGCTCCACATCGGGAATATCATCCAAGAGGCTTCGTTGCAGCTCGACCAGCGAGTCGGACTCCTCAGCCAGGACACCCTGCTCGCGCTCTTCGCCAATCTCCAGCAGCCGCTGGCGATAGAGCTGTTTGTTGAGCGCCGAGCGACTGATGCTCTGTTTGCCTTCACCACGCCACAGCGGCACGACGAGCGCCAGACTCACCAGCACCAGCAAGCCCGCAATCACTATCCAAAAAGCGGTCATTGTTTCTCTTCCTCTTTGAGCAGCTCGGCCAGTCGGCGCTGCTCCTCCTCGCTCAGGGCGTTATCCAGTTGTTTTTTCACCGCAGGGGACCGGCGACTGCGCATCACGACCACGGCGCCACCGATCAGGATCACCAGCAGCGGACCAAGCCAGAGGATCAGGGTGGAGGCCATCAGGGGCGGGTTATAGAGGATAAAGTTGCCGTAGCGGGCCACCATGTAATCCACGATCTCCTCTTTATCCTTGCCCTCACGCACCATCTGGTAGGTCTTGTCGCGCAGATCCTTGGCCAGCCCTGCATTGGAGTCAGCGATATCCTGGTTCTGACACTTGGGGCAGCGCAGCTCCTTGGTCAGTTCGCGAAAGACCTGCTCCTGATTGTCGTTGTCGAAGGTGTAGACATCGATAGCGGCCATGGCCGGCGCTTGCACCACCCATCCCAGCAACAGCAGCAGGGAAGCAATAAATACTCTCATCAGGACTCCCCTCACTTCATGGCATCAAAGATGGGTTTGAGGGTCGACGCCCAGTTCTCGGGGTTGATATCCCCCACGTGGCGATACCGGATGATCCCCTTGCTGTCGATAAAGAAGGTCTCCGGTGCGCCATATACCCCGAGATCCAGCCCCAGCATGCCGTCCGGATCATAGAGGTTGACCTGATAGGGGTTGCCCAGCTCCGCCAGCCATTTGATCGCCTTGTCGCGCTCATCCTTATAGTTCATGCCGATGATGGGAATACCCTGCCCCGCCAACTGTTTGAGGTAGGTGTGCTCGCCATAGCAGGTGGGGCACCAAGTGGCCCAGACGTTGAGCAGCATGGGGCGACCGGTCAGGATACTGCGATCGTGCTGTTTGTTCAGATCGTAAATGTCCTGCAGGGTGAACACCGGCACATCTTTGCCCACCATCACGGACTCAAGCTTGGTGGGATCGGAGTAGAGCCCTTTGAACAGGAACACCGCCCCCAGCAAAAAGACGATAAAGGGGATTAAAAACAACCAGGTCTTTTTGTTCATGCCTTGGCCTCCTCCTCACGACGGCCGAAACGATAACGCTTGTCGAGCATCGCCAGCACGCCACCGATAGCCATAAAGACGCCGCCGAACCAGATCCAGCGCACGAACGGCTTGTAGTAGATCCGCACCGCCCAGGCTCCGTTGTCGAGCTGTTCCCCCAGCGCCGCATAGAGATCGCGGGTGATACCGGCATCGATGGCCGCTTCGGTCATCGGCATCCGGGTCACTTTGTACATCCGCTTTTCGGGCTTGAGCAGGGCGACCTGCTTGCCATTCTTGTGCACTTCCAGCACGCCCTTGAAGCCATCATAGTTGGGGCCGTTCTTCTCCTTGATCCCGGCAAAGACGAACTCGTAATCGGCAAAGTGCACTCGATCACCCGCCTGCATTCGCAGATCCTTTTCGATGCTGTAGTTCTGGGTGCAGGCGATACCAATGATGCTGACTGCCAGCCCCACATGGCCTAGGATCATGGCCCAATGGCTGTTGCCAAGCTTGCGCACACCGACTGCAAAGCTGTGCTTGTGGGTAGCCCGCGCCCAGGTCTCCTGCACGCTGGTGACGATGATCCAGGCCCCCAGACCAATCCCTACCGCCGCCCACGGCTTGAAGGTTTCGGCAAAGAGCAGCGGCAACAGCAAGGCTGCGGCCAGACTCAGCACCAGTGCCACGACCACCTTGCTTTTGAGTTCCCCCAGCTCCTGACGACGCCAGCGAAACAGCGGGCCAACCCCCAGCAGCAGGGCAAACGGGATGATCAGCCAGCTGTAGATGTGGTTGAAGAAGGGAGTACCGATAGAGATGCTCCCCAGCCCCAGCTCCTTGTGCACCAGCGGCAGCAAGGTACCGAGCAACACGGTCAGCAGACCCGCCACCAGCATGATGTTGTTGCAAAGCAGCAGGGTCTCGCGGCTCCACAGCTCGTGTTTGCCGTGGCTCTTCACCTGCGAGCCTTTGAAGGCAAACAGCAGCAAGGATGAACCGATCACCGCCAGCAGGAAGCCGAGAATAAACAGGCCACGGGTCGGGTCGGAGGCAAACGCATGCACCGACACCAGCACGCCGGAGCGCACCAGGAAGGTACCCAGCAGGCTCAGCGAGAAGGCTGACAGGGCCAGCAGCACGGTCCACGCCTTGAAGGTGGCACGCTTCTCGCTCACCGCCAGCGAGTGCAGCAGAGCGGTACCCGCCAGCCAAGGCATGAAGGAGGCGTTTTCTACCGGATCCCAGAACCACCAGCCGCCCCAACCAAGCTCGTAGTAAGCCCACCAGGAGCCGAGCACGATACCGAGGGTCAGGAATACCCAGGCCGCCATGGTCCAGGGGCGCGACCAGCGGGCCCAGGTCGCATCGAGACGGCCGGTCATCAGCGAAGCAATGGCAAAGGCAAACGCCACCGAGAAGCCCACATAACCCATGTAGAGCATCGGCGGATGGAAGATAAGACCCGGATCCTGCAGCAGCGGATTGAGGTCACGACCATCTACCGGAAAATAGGGCAAGGTGCGGGTGAAGGGATCGGAGGTGAACAGCACGAAAGCAGTGAAGCCGACCGAGATCAGCCCCAACACGCCGAGTACCCGAGCCACCGCATCGAGCGGCAGACGGCGGCTGAATATGGCTACCGCCGCGGTCCAGCCACCCAGGGTCAGTACCCACAGCAGCAGGGAGCCTTCGTGGGCGCCCCATACGGCGGAAATGCGATATGCTAGCGGCAGCAGGCTGTTGGAGTTAGTGGCCACATACTGCACGGTGAAGTCGTTATCGATAAAGGCCCAGGTCAGGCAGAGAAACGACAGCAGCAGCAGCAAGAACTGGGCATAGGCGAGCGGACGGGCCGCCGACATCATGCCAAGACGCCCCCAACTGGCGCCCAGCAGCGGGTAGCTACCCAGAAGCAGGGCGGTGGCAAAGGCCAGGATCAGCGCAAACTGACCTAATTCCGGGATCATGAAGGCATTCCTTTCAATTGAACGGTGACAACAGCCGCACCACGCACGGCAGGCAAAGCGGAAAAGGCAAACACCACAGGGATCACTGCTTGGCTCCCTTCAACTGCGCCTCGGTATACTCCGGCTTGAAGTGCATACCGTTGGTGGCATCGGCCACTTCCGGCGGCATGTAGTTCTCATCGTGCTTGGCCAGCACCTCGAACGCCTCTACGGTCGTGGCATCCTTGAGGGTGCCCTGGGCAACAATCCCCTGCCCTTCACGGAAGAGATCCGGCAGGATGCCGTCAAACTCGACCGTCACCAGATGACCGCCGTTATCCACCAGCTTGAAGGCAACCTTGAGGCTCTGGGGATCCCGCTGTACCGATCCCGGCACGACCAATCCACCGATGCGCAGGCGCTGTCCCTCTTCCGGCTTGATCTTGTCCGGCCCCTTCCCCTCCACCAGCTCGCTCGGGGTGTAGAAGAGGTCGATATTCTGACTGAGGGCGTAGAGCACCAGCCCGCAGACGGTCGCCAGACCCAGAGTAATGGCCAGAATGATGGTGAGGCGTTTTTTGCGTCTCGGGTTCATAGGGTGTTCTCCATCTGCTGGGCCGCCTTGCGACGGGCCTCACGCGCCTGTTTGCTGCGCAACTCGGCGAGCAGGCTGCGGGTTTTCATGCGGGTAGAAATGATGATGCCGACCAGACACACCAGCGTCAGGCCAAAAGAGAGCCAGACATAGAAGGCGTAACCGCCCATCGCCATAAAATCACTGAAAGAGGCAAAGTGCATGCTTACTTCTCCTGCTCTGCAATCTCTTTGACCCAGGGGCGATGCCACTCCCGCATCAGGAGTTCATTACGAAAACGCATCAGGGTCAGGGCCCCGAGAAACGCGGCAAACGCCAGGATCATGATCAACAGCGGCCAGAGCATCTCGGGTGAAATGGAGGGTTTGTCAAATTTGGTGATGGTGGCCCCCTGATGCAAGGTGTTCCACCACTCCACCGAGTAGTGGATGATCGGCAGGTTGATCACCCCAACCAGTGCCAGAATGCCGGCCGCACGGCCAGCGACCACCTTGTCGCTGAAGGCGTTGTAGAGAGCAATCACGCCGAGGTAGAGAAACAGCAGGATCAGTTCAGAGGTGAGCCGCGCATCCCACACCCACCAGGTTCCCCACATGGGCTTGCCCCAGGCGGCACCGGTAAAGAGGGCAATAAAGGTAAATACAGCGCCGACCGGTGCAATGGCTGCAACAGTCATGTCCGCCATCCGCAGTTGCCACACCAGGCCGATAAAAGCGGCCACCGCCATGGTGGAGTAGGCTCCCATGGAGAGAATGGCGGAAGGTACGTGGATATAGATGATCCGGAACGAATCTCCCTGCTGGTAATCCGCTGGCGCAAACGCGAGGCCCCAGACAGTACCGATCACAAACGAGAGCAGACTAATCACCGCAAACCAGGGCAACAGCGTGCCTGCCAGCTGATAGGCACGCTCCGGTTTGGCATAAGGGTGCAACCATTTCCACATAGCTCACAAAACCTTTTTGTTATTAATCGTTTGGCGAGGCCTACCATACCGACCGCAGGGCAGCATCAAATACCCCGAAAGCAATAAGCGGCACTCTCCTTGATCCATCGCAACATTATTTTTTGCAAAAAGACCCCATTTGGAGCCAAATTCAGTTCAGCTCACGGCCATCAGTTGAGGCTGACCCGCAACGCCGCCGACACAGCCAGCGGCGTCAGTGTCAAAGCCCCCACCAGCATGGCGGCCAGAATGGCAAGCTGCCCGCCATAGGGCAAGCTCATCCCCGCGGCATCGATGGCTGAGGTGGCAAAAATCAGTACCGGAATATAGAGCGGCAGGATCAGCAGACTAAGCAGCACCCCGCCTTTGCGCAGTCCCACCGTCAACGCGACCCCGACCGCGCCGAGCAGGCTCAATACAGGAGTGCCCAGTGCCAGCGTCGCGACGACAGCCAGATAGGTGTGCATATCCAGCGACAGCAAAATCGCCAGCAAGGGAGAGAGCAGCAGCAGCGGCAAGCCGGTCAGCAGCCAGTGAGCGACCACTTTCGCCAGCGCCAGCAAGCCCAGCGGGTGCGGCATCAGCATCATCTGCTCCAGCGCGCCATCGGCAAAGTCGTCGCGAAACAGTCGCTCCAGCGACAGCATGGCCGCCAATAGCGCCGCTACCCAGATAATCCCCGGGGCAATACGGGCCAGCAGTTTGGGCTCCGGGCCAATCCCTAACGGAAACAGGGTGATGACGATGAGGAAAAACCAGAGCGGGTTGAGAATATCGGAACGCTGGCGCAGAGCCATCAGCAGTTCACGGTGAATAAGGTGCATAACAGCGCGCAACATGGCGTTACTCCTGCAATGTCGATGCTAAGGGGGTCAACGAGATAGTCTTCAGCCGTCCCTGCATCAGGGTCAGATCCTGATGAGTGGTGAGGATCACCATGCCGCCCCGCTCGGCGTGGGCCAGAAAGAGCTGTTCGAGCACCTTGACCCCTTGCTTGTCGATGGCGGTAAAGGGTTCATCGAGGATCCAGAGTGCCGGTTTCTGTGACAGCCAGAGTCTGGCCAGAGCCACCCGGCGTTGCTGGCCGGCAGAGAGTTGGCCGGTCGGGTACTCTTCAAATCCGGCCAGCCCTACCCGGGCCAATATCTGCCACAAGTTAGTCTCTGTTTGCTGCGGGTAATGCAACTGCTGGTAGAACTTCAGGTTTTCAAAAGGGGTCAGCGCCGCTTTGACACCGGGCTGATGGCCGAGATAGAGCAGATTGGCATGATACTCATCACGACAGTGACGAATATTCTCCCCATTCCAGCACACCTCACCGGCAAACGGCTGCGACAGCCCGGTCAACAATCGCAACAGGCTGGTCTTGCCGACCCCGTTGGGCCCTTCAATTTGCACCAGATCGCCGGGCGCAACAGAGAAAGAGAGGTGTTCAAACAGAGTGCGATCTTCGCGCACGCAGCTCAGATTGTTAACTTGAAGCAGCATGGGGATTTTTTCAGAGAAAATGAAGCGGTCTGCATCTTAACACAGTATTGGAATACGTCTTTTCAAAGATGCAACAATTGAACTGACTGGCGACCGGGATCACAAAGAAAATGCGGTAGAAACCATCCGCTCAACGCAGCCGGGGGACAAGCGGCTGCACGCCATAAAATTCAGGAAGGCAATTGCCTTCCTGAATCATCAAGAGCGACCTTTTCGCAACGATATCAAGAGCTCGGCCTCTGCCTTTGGCAACTCGCACTCACTCATGACTTCATCAAGATCGGCGCCCAGTTCGACCATCTTTGCCGCTCGGCTGTAGAGCCTGCGTTCGGGATCCTGCATGGTCAGCTCTTGCTGGCGCTCGTTGACCTGCTGCATAGCCCCTTCCACCGACTGCAGACGCTGCCCCATGCCAATGGCGCCGGTATGGAGTTCCATCATCTGCTTGCGCAAGCTTTCCAACTGACCTTGCAGGGTTGCCACACTGGCCTCGGACTCCTGCTTGCTGCGCTTGCTCTTGAACCAGATATAAGAGGCAAACGCCAAGGCAATCAGGGACACCCCCAAGGCAACCATCTCGATTATCAAAACATCACCTTACTTATCAGAGGGAACCGATATCTTCCCACTCTTCATCGGAGAGCAGCTTGTTCAAGTCAACCAGGATCAGCAGTTGCCCATCGCGGTTGCTCACCCCCTGAATAAACTTGGCGCTCTCTTCAGTACCGACCGCAGGTGCCGCATCGATTTCAGAAGAACGCAGATAAACCACTTCCGCCACGCTGTCGACCATGATGCCGATCACCTGCTTCTCTGCCTCGATGATCACGATCCGGGAGTTTTCACTCACATCACCGGAAGGCAGACCGAAACGGGAACGGGTATCGATGACAGTCACCACATTGCCACGCAGGTTGATGATCCCCAGTACGTACTCAGGCGCACCCGGCACCGGTGCAATTTCGGTGTAGCGCAACACCTCCTGAACCTGCATCACATTGATGCCGTAGGTTTCGTTTTCCAGTTGGAAGGTTACCCATTGCAGCACTTCATCTTCGGCCAGATTCTGTGCAATATTGCGCTTTTCTGTCATGTTTTTATTCCTTTTATGAAAACGTCTACTGCTAAAACTAGCAATAAAACAGCTCGATTGCAGAAGTTATCAGCGACCTTCTATGTTAACCCCACGCTCCAGCAACAGGAGCAGTTCGCGGACATGTAACAGGGCACACATTTTTTCTTTGACCATGCCCGCCAACCAGGGGCGCTTGCCCTCCTGATGGCGCCATTTCACCTGGTCACGGTGTAACAATTCAGTCCCTTTGAGATGATGGCAGGCTAATCCCCACGGCGATTCACCAAGCATAATCAGATACTTGTAATCATCCATCTCGAGATGCTGACCCGGCATGACCCACTGGGCAGTATCGACCACATTCATCTTCTGCTCGCGAGAGGTCATGATCCCCTTGTACCAGCCAGGCTGGCCAAACAGGGAGGTGATCTCGCCCAGCTGATGAATACCACCCAGCTCGGTCAACGGCACCGCAAACGTCACGCCCGCGACTTCAAAGAAAAGGGCCTGAAACTCTTTACCGGTATCGATATTTTCCCAGGCGACCGGTTCACTGGCCTCTACCGGAGCAACCTCCAGCGCCGTTTCGGTCAGGATAGTAGTATGGGGTTCCGCAACCTCGGGAAGCAGAACCTCCGCAGGCCACTCAGGCTCCACCGGCAACAGTGACTCCTCCGCCACAATCTCCAGCGGTGCGGTGAGTGTTATCTCCTGGGTGAAGGCATCATTTTCGAACTGGACTTGTCCCACCTGAGCCAATAGCTCACCGAGCTGGGCAAGCCGTGGATCGCTTTCGAGGTAAGGTGCGGCGACTACCTCGGGGACGCTTTGGGGCTGACGTTGCAACTGTAAAACAGGGGCGGATTGAGCCTCTTCCACCCCATCCAGCACCAGTGGCTCATCGAGCAGCAGGGAGTGGAAATAGTCATCCATCGCCCGAACTTGAATGGTATCTCTCATGCCGTCACCTCATGAACCCGTTGCCGCTCAAGGGCATCAAGATGATTGAGCAGCGTTTCATATGCATAGGTTCCACGACTCCCGGGAGAATAGATAGACGGGGGAATATGCAGCAAGCTGGCATCCCGAAACTTGGTATCAATAGGGATCACCGCATTCCACACTGAATCTCCATATTGATCCTTGATCGACTTCAAGGTCATCAGAGAGGCACGGGTGCGCTTGTCGAACATGGTCGGGATCACGGTATAGCGGAACTTGTCACGCTTGGAACGCTGCATGATCTCGAATGTTTTCATCATCCGCTCCAACCCCTTGAGGGCCAGAAATTCGGTCTGGACAGGCACCAGAATGCGATCGCAGGCAGCCAGCGCGTTGACCATCATCACCCCCAGTACTGGCGGGCAATCGATCAGCACGTAATCATATTGATCCTGAATGCGCAGCAGTGCCCGCTTCAGTACCAGTCCCATCCCCTCACGATTGCCCATCACCCGATCAAGGGTCGCCAAGGTAATAGATGCTGGCAGTAAGTTGATATTTTCGAACTTGGTCTTGAGCGTCAGTTTATTGACAAGCTCGGCTGTCGGTTTGACAGCTTGAAACAACTCATAGAGGGTTCCATCCAGGCGATCTGAATCAAAATCAAGATATGCAGTCAGCGAAGCATGGGGGTCGGTATCAATCAACAGCACCCGCTGGCCACGCTGGGCCAGGATCCCCGCAAGCGAGACCACTGTGGTGGTTTTACCCACACCACCTTTCTGGTTGGCAACCGTCCAAACAATCACTGTATCAATCCTGCCTTGTTGTTATACGTATGCCACCACCGGGCAAGGTGATCACCTTTATCTCTCCTGCATACACCGCCTGTTGTACAGCAGGAATCGGTTCAGCAACTACCGTAGGCGTTGCAACCACAGGTGCTGGCGGCACCCAGGCAAACTTGGAGATAGCGACCACAACCTTGCGATTCTGCAGTCTGCCCTGCTCGCTGCCGTTGTCAGCAAAGGGGGAAAACTCGCCATATGCCTCGAACGCCAGACGCTGGGGGGCGATCCCATCGGCAATCAAACCATTGAGTACCGCTTCGGCCCGAGCAGCAGAAAGCGCCCAGTTAGAACGATAAATTTCATTATTTATCTGTTGGTTATCGGTATAACCCCGAACCCTTACATAGTTATCGACCGGTTTGAGAATACTTGAAAGAGTATTAATGACCGGTGCTGCGTTTGGTCCCAAAAAGGCACTGCCGCTACCAAACAACAACCCGGAACTGAGTTCAACCGTCAGCCAGTTCTCATCTTGCGTCAGTTTGACGATACCGGCATCCACCAGCGAGCCCATGCTCTGTTGCAACTGCATATCGAGTTTTGCAAGTGTCGCGCCATCTTGCAGCACTGGCACACCAGAAATAGGAGCAAGTGAAGGAGAGGGGGATGCTGGGCTTTCCAGCAACGATGGAGAGGCAGATACCGGGTTATCCAGCAGGGAATTACCCTGCCCTTCAAGCAAGCCATTGCCGCCAGACTGCATGACACTGAACGCCTGGCTCATACCATCAATCACCGCGCGATACTTGTCCTTGTTCACCAGCGCAACAGAGTAAAGCACCACGAACAAGGCAAAGATCAGCGTCATATAATCGGCATAGGAGACCAGCCAGCGGTCAAGATGCTCGCGACCCTGCAAGTGCAACCGATAGCGCTTGCGCATGGCTACTCTCCTTTCAAATAGGCCCTGAGCCGGCGTTCAACCTGCAAGCCGTTTTCACCATGGGCGATAGCCAGCAGCCCTTCCAGGGTCATCTCCTGAAAGAGTGCATAGTGATAGTGAAATGCGCGTAGCCGGTTGGCGATAGGCAGGTAGATGAGGTTGGCAAACCCCACTCCATAGATGGTTGCCACAAATGCCACTGCGATACCCGCCCCCAGCGCTGACGGGTCTTCGAGATGAAACATGGCCTGGATCAGGCCCAGCACGGCACCGATGATCCCGATGGTCGGACTGTACCCCCCCATAGCTTCAAATACCCTGGCGGCATGTTCATTGCGCTCCTGCTCGATATCGATGTCCGCTTCCAGCAGCATACGGATATCCTCTGTGGAGACCCCATCGACAATCATGCCGAGCCCTTGACGGGTAAAGTTGTCTTCCTCCTGCTCGGCCTGATTTTCAAGGGCAAGCAGCCCTTGCTGGCGCGCAAAGACGGCCCATGACTGCAACCGTTCGGCCTGCACCGCGAGATCCTGGCGGGGAGGGGTAAAAATCCATAGCAGCTGGCGCAACGCCAGCAAGATGTACTTGGCTGGAGTCTGCAACGTGACGGCACCGACGGTACCGCCCAGCACGATCAAAAAAGCAGGGCCGTCCACCAGCGTCAACAGGGAGCCACCATGCCACAGTTGGGCAATGGCAATAGCCCCCAATGCCAGGAGCAGACCGAGCAAGCCCATGATTAGCGCCCCAACTCAACCAGAATACGCTGGGCCACCTTGTCCAGAGGAAGTGATTCGCTGGCAATTCCCGCTTTGGCTACTGCTTGGGGCATCCCATATACCACGCAGGAAGCCTCATCCTGAGCCCAGATGGTTGATCCCTGCTCTTTCAGCAGTCTGGCGCCATCACGGCCATCAGCCCCCATACCGGTCAACACAATCGCCAATACCTTGTCGGCATAGGTTTTGGCCGCAGAGGCAAAAGTGATGTCCACACAAGGCTTGTAATTTACCTTGTCGTTGCCATCCACGATGCGAATGCGGGCCCCTGCACCACGACCTTCCAGCAACATCTGCTTACCACCGGGAGCAAGATAGGCATGCCCGGGTTTAAGCACATCGCCATCTTCCGCTTCCTTGACGCCAATCTGGCATAACCCGTTGAGACGGGCAGCAAACGCAGCGGTAAAAGTGGCTGGCATATGCTGGATAAGCAGGATGGGATGGGGAAAATCCCCTGGCAACTTGGTCAGCACATTTTGCAAAGCAACAGGTCCGCCGGTAGAAGTGCCGATTGCCACCAACTGATAACTCTTGCCACTGCGCTTGAATGAAGCACTTGGCACAGTGCGTTGCAGGTCAGGCTGACGATCAGGAGTTCTGGGTGAAGTGCTGCCCAGCGGAGCACGAGCAACCGGTTCAGGTGCTTTGGGACGAGCAGCGGATGTCATCAGGAAGCGCTTGCGGGAGATCTCCTTCACCCGCTGTTGCAACAGTCTGACCGCTTCATCTTTGTCTCTGGCAATGTCCTCAAACTTCTTGGGCAAAAAGTCTAGGGCACCGGCGTCCAGAGCATCCAGCGTAGCCTTGGCCCCTTCATGGGTCAGGGAGGAGAACATCAGAATGGGGGTTGGACACTTCGCCATGATCTCCCGCACCGCACTGATGCCATCCATCACGGGCATTTCGATGTCCATGGTGATCACATCAGGGCGCAGTGACAGCGCCTTGTCCACCGCTTCACGTCCATTCTGGGCCGTATCAATCACCGTCAGCATGGGATCCTGATTGATGATCTCGCTCACCCGACGGCGAAAGAAGCTCGAATCGTCGACAACTAATACCTTGACTGCCATTGTTGTTTTTCTAACTCCTTGGGCCTGAGCTATTAATGTCTACGCGCATATGCTTTGAGCAGACTCGGCACATCCAAAATAAGAGCGATTCCGCCATCACTGGTAATCGTCGCACCGGCCATGCCAGGGGTGCCTTGCAGCAGGTTATCAAGTGGCTTGATCACCACCTCTTCCTGACCAATCAAGCTGTCTACCACAAACCCGATTTGCTGAGTGCCAATCTGCACGATCACCACATGTCCGGTATCCTGACGTGAACGCTTGTTGGCGCCACGAATCAACCATTTATGCAGATAGAAGAGCGGTATCGCCTTCTCGCGCACAATGATGGTGAGCTGGCCATCAACCATGTTGGCCTTTTTCAGATCCAGATGGAAAATCTCGTTCACACAACCAAGGGGAAGTGCGAAGGTCTGCTCACCCACTTCCACCATCAGAGTCGGCAGAATGGCTAGCGTCAACGGAACCTTGATTTCAAGACGGGTACCTTTCCCCCAAGTGGAATCTATATGCACCGACCCATTGAGGCTGACAATGCTGGTTTTAACCACATCCATTCCGACACCACGGCCAGAGATATCAGAGATCTCGGCCTTGGTTGAAAAGCCCGGGGCAAAGATCAGGTTATAGGCATCGTTGTCGCTCATGCGAGCGGCAGTATCTGCATCCAGAACACCGCGACTGATGGCAATAGACTTGAGTTTCTCAGGATCCATCCCTGCCCCATCATCCTCGATGCAAAGCAGAATATGATCACCTTGCTGGGAGGCGCTAAGGGTGATTGTCCCTTGCCGCGGCTTGCCCGCTTTCTCTCGCACATCCGGCATTTCGACCCCGTGATCGCATGAGTTGCGAACAAGGTGAACCAGAGGATCGGCGAGCGCCTCTACCAGGTTTTTATCAAGATCGGTCTCTTCCCCCACCATCACCAGCTCAATCTCTTTCTTGAGGGTTCTGGCCAGGTCACGCACCACGCGCGGGAAACGACCAAATACCTTCTTGATTGGCTGCATGCGGGTTTTCATCACCGCACCTTGCAGGTCAGCCGTTACCACATCCAGATTGGCAACCGCCTTTGACATCTCTTCATCATTGCTTGCAATACCCAGGCTCACCAGCCGATTACGAACCAGTACCAACTCGCCTACCATGTTCATGATGACATCGAGAGTCTTGGTATCCACCCGCACCGTCGTATCGCTTTGCACGGCACTGTTTTCTACTGGCGCAGGCGCCGCCTTGGCGGCAGGCGCTGGTGCTTTGGCTGCTTCGGCAGGTTTTGCGGGAGCAGCCGGTGCAGGTTTGGCTACAGGAGTGGCCGGTTTGGGCGGAGTCACCGCAGCAGGTGCGGCAGGTGCGGCAGGTGCGGCA